>JAKAUD010000144.1 GCA_021827885.1 Thermoplasmata archaeon
CATATACGCAATAAGTCCACCTTCGATACTTTTCTTAATAGAAAAGAGTGTTTATGTTCCCTTTTACGGCAATATCGTCCTTCTCCCAAATTCATTATTGACTGGAGTCTGGGTAGTTACACTTTCGTTGTACCCATTTCTCTCTTTAAGTTCTCTGATATTCAAGGGAACAAGGAAAATCACCATTCCTTTTGCAGTTGTGTGGCTCTCTGGCTTTACTATGACACAGTGGTTCAGGGTACCCTATCTGAAAGATCTTTTTTTCGCAGCTTCAAATATGCCAATATTGGGACCCGCATTTGGAACAGCCGTCTCCCGTCCAGGGCACTACATGAATGTGGAAGGAATAAGCGAAGCAATACTTCTGGGAATACTCGTTCTCAACTTGTTGAGTGAGAGGAAAGATATCTATACTATCTTAAGAACTGGTGGTTCTGCGATACTAGCCGGTACAGCGATAATCTTGGTTTCATCATCCTTCCTTACCCTGTATAATGTGCCTATCAATCTGTCGATTTATCTGGTTTTTATAATAGTTGCTTTATTGACGGTTATTGTCTTCCTTGTTATCAAAATGAGGCGGAATCCCTTTCATTACAGAAGATCTGCTAAGAGTGAGAAAATGATGAAGAGAGTTGTTAAGATATCGCTTGTGATTTTAGTTGTTTTCGTGGTGTCAATGTCTGGATGGCAAGCATTCGACGGCTCCTTCTTCCCACCAAGATCTTACACTGGAAACTCTGAAGGCCTACTAACTTCTAGCAGCCTTTCCTATAGCCCTTTCAGTCCACAATTCATTCCAAACTATGTTGTCAATGCATACAGCTCTCTTTCCTCCTCCAGTTCCTTCCACACGGTGCTATATTCTCCAGCATTCCCGAACAATCACTTTGGATATCAGGACGGCATTCTAGATTATCTTATATTCAACAATTACAGCTTCGCAATACCATCATTCATGGAAACTGAAAGCATCAAATACATAGTGACTTACAAAGATTCTCCATCTATACTCTCTGCTCTCAACTCGTCAGGACTGAAGGTACAGTACCTAGGCCCATCCTCATACCTGTACTCTGTCAACAACATCTTCGGTTCGCCATATATGGCCAGTCTTCTTTTAAATTACAGCGGAGGAGATAACAAATATTTGTTTTCCTACGGAATCTTCGAATCCATGGGCATTATTCCTGTCATCTCAAATTATGGTTCAAACACGCTTGGCTTAGGGGGTATGTCCAACAAGATAGATATCCTGCCGGCTTCAAATATCTCTTCCTTCCTTTCGCCTAACGAGGGCATAAATTCAACATCCATTCTTTCCAATGCTGGAAATGTAACTCTTCTGGGACCTGGGGAAAATCTTATTGCAAACTCGTGGTACATCAGGGTTAACTCTCCTCCTACCACTATCACTATTTCCAACAGAACTCTCGAATGGAATCCAAATGCTGGCAAGTCCATTTCGATAAACTATGGAAATACCACCACTCCTACTAATCTCGTAGGAATTGAAGTGAAAAATCCGCTAAACGTTTCTGTTGTTTGCAGAATCACGTTCCAATACAATACATCCAATACTTTCTCAGGCGACATATCCGCCAACTTAAGTTACATTTACAATAGTTCTGGAACAATATACAACGCAATGAGCAAACCAATCACTTTTCACCCATCAGAATCTTGGAAGAATGCGACATATTCGGTCCTTCTTCCGCCAGGAACTGGATGGTTTTGTCCGTCTATTAACGTGAACGGTTCCTCAGGGACAGTTTCTTTAAGAAACATGAACTTCTCATGGAGAATATCTCCAGTGTCACACGGCACGAGCCCTTATTCCTCTTCAATGTATCTAGGCAACGGTACGATGGAACTCCCCGGAGCAGGTCAGTTTTATTTCCTATTGAGGGGAACTGGAATAATAAATGACAAGAGTGTGTCGACAAGCTCTGGCAAATGGATAACGCTTGGTTCCGGTCAACTGGCATTTTCAGGAAACTTAACATTGCAATCTGTTGTATTCGTCAATAAGTCTGATCTGAAATCGCTCGAAGGTAACTACACAGTTTCTGACACACCTTTTAGCTACCATTCAAGGCTTGGAGAAAATGGTCAAATGTTTCCTCCTCGCTATACCCTAACAGGTCAGGAGGTCTTCTTGGCGCCTTTAGATAAGGACGCGAAATTGATTCTGATCGGTTACAATTTCGTAGCATACGGATTTGTCTTGGTTATATCCTACGTATATCTCTTCCCCGTACTCACAATTTTAGTGACCAAGCAACTCACAAAAAGAAGAAGGGGTAAACTGGAAGTAGGTAAGTAGAGAGTATTTGGATTGTTCATAGCACTTTGAGACAAATTTAGAAAATAAATAGTGTGTGGGTTGACTCCATGCCTTGGAAATGAATGAAAGGGAAAACTTGTCTAAATTACAGGGGTCCATGTCAGTGTGTCTATTCCAATTGATAAAATTTATATCACTTCCTGTCCATATCAGTGATCAGGGAGCATGGATTCAGATGGCATACACCTATTACTCCTCCATTGCGGAGAGCGTGCCAATTGATGATTTGAATCAGGGGTGACTCAATTAAAAATCCTAATGGACAGCGTCTCACAACTCCCCTTCCCTCTATCCAGACTCAGGCAATACTGAATCGCTTTCGGGTACAGGTTGATTCTTGTATAGCACTCAGTACATATTCTAGCAGTTATGTCAACTCAACCATCAAATGCTTTTTCTTATTAGGAGGTAACCCATCTTAGGCGAAATCATAATTGGTAACGTTGCTTCCACGGCTTTCAAAATTTGAACTATGTCGATTTTACTTCGTTTCAGTAATCAATTTAGCAGTAGAAGTTAAAAAGCCAGTTATATCCGAAGAGGACAAGTTAACAAATCAGACTTATTGACAGCTATACTGTTAAACTACTTGAGCAGGTGCGAGAACAAAATTTCAGCAACTCTTCTTAACCATTTCGTAAAAACGAATCAGCTTTTCCTTGAAATTTACTCTCGTGAATTCTTTTGCTCTGGCAAGTCCCACTTCCGACAGGGATTCGTTCTCGATCGCAACTTTTATTCCTTTCAAAATGGAATCTGTGTCCATAGGGTCAACGAGTACTGCGGCGTTTCCTGCTACCTCTCTAATGGTAGGTAGGTCTGAAGTTACCACCGGCAATCCTGATGCAAAAGCTTCGACTATTGGCAGGCCAAAACCCTCGTACAAAGAGGGAAAGAGGAGAACGTCGCACGCGTTGTATATCTCGTTCAGCCTGTTATCGTTTACTCCCTCGAAGTTTAAACTGTCTTCTAAGGAACTTCCAACACGAACAAGCTTATATCCTCCTCCAAGAAGGTTCATTATCTTTCTAATCACAGGCAGATTCTTTCTCGGTGAATTACTAGAAACAGAAAGAATGAGTTTTTTATCAAGAGGTAGCTTTAACCTATTTCTGATCTCATCCTTGGGTTCGGTCAGCTTGTGGAAAACCGGGGAATACGGTAGATGAATTGGTGTTATATGTCCTGTAAACCCATAGTCTCTTAACTCTTTAGCTAGATTATCTGTATTAGTTAAGATGAACTCCTTTTCCTTGATTGATGAATAAATATGACGCATAAACAGCTTTGATATGATGCTGTTTCTTTCTAAATAATGAGGTGAATCGTGAACAGAAACTATATCAGCTGTACCATTTAGATTAAATGTTCCTGAAAATTGATTGGAATAGTGAATTAATTTCTTTCCTTTCCATTTTCCACTATTGATTACCCGCAATGCGTCCGCGAAGGAAAAGTTCCTTAAAGCATGGGTCAGCGTAGAATTTCCAATAAACTTGCTTCGGTAATCTATGCCCTGATGAGGGAGATTCCATCCATCTGCATTGAACAATAGATTTATCCATATCGCACCTTTTAATACAGAAAATATGTCCTCAGCAGTCCTATATATGGAGGTTTGAGGGGGATATCTATTGATTATAAATACATTGTAATCTCCTAACACTTCATTTATCATGTTTTCTTCGATGTTTTCCGTTCCAGCTAGATGCACAGTCCTCTTTATTATGACTTAGGTTAATACTGTTACCTCACAGAGAATGGGTGAATACTAAAGACTCTACATGAGGTTCACTTTGTCTAAAAGTGACATAACATGCTGGAAAAGTTTTATTAGCCATTGCTTTTATCCTAAAATAGTTGAAACATTTCAGGGAAAAGTCATTGAAAAGTCCGATAAATAAAGACAACTTCCATTTTTCAAGACGTGAAGTCACCAAGTTGAATTATTTTGAGATGCCTCTTCATTTAAGTAATGAAATCCCAATCCCGGATTGCCTTGCAGAGGAGGTGATATTGTGCCATTTATAACAATAACCATTCCTATAATATATGGAACTCATCTTAGAGAAGTTCTCGAATCAATATTTAAAAGCAGTTTCCAGGATTTTGAGGTTATTGCGAACGACTCTTCCACCACCGAAGAAGCTCTCAGTATCCTATCGGAGTTCGATGTAACTGTCATAAGAAAGATTACCAAGAGTTTCGAAGGGAGGAATCTGACTATTTCTGCCGCTACGGGCGAAAGAGTTTTCCTATTTGATGAGACGAGGATAATGCCGCCACAGCTTCTTAGAAAGGTCGCAGAATCAAAGGCAGATATGATAACGATCAAGGAGAGAGATATAGGCAAGGGACCGTTGATATTTTTTTCAAATATTGACAAACAAAACACCTCTAGTGAAGTTTTGCTAATGGATCCGGAAAGGAATAAGAGCATAATTCCAAGAGTATACAAGCGAAGTGTAATCCTAAATGCGCTAGAACGGATCAATAGAAATCTATCCTCGGAAACTCGAAAAAGAATTGTTGGTCTCGATTTGGAGCTTATATATCTAGAGTCGTTCAACATCACCAAGAACATCGAGATAATAAACTCAGAAGAAATAATACATTATGGAGATGAGCGAGTTTTCGATATATTCAGAAAGTACTATGGATATGGATATTCTCAGAGCATGTTGAGGAGTACTTCCTACAGAGAGTTTGCAGGTTTGAGTGGTAGGAATAGGACAACACTCCCCATCAAGAATAGACTGATGAGCTTGCCAATTCAAGTTTTGCGAGGAATTCCTTTTATCGCAGGGTATCTGAAGGGCAGTAATAACAATGTTAAGTGATTTATTAGTATCTTCAGTCCCGGACGTTTTGGTGGAAGATTTATAACTTCAGAAGCATATATGTATTTGATGTACGAGGTTACCCTAGCACATAAAAAAAAAGTCTACAATGATCCTCACGACTTAGTTGCAATAATTGAAAATGCTGTTATCGATGTTTATGGATTCAAGTGTCTCAAAGAGGGAGATAGTGTGTTAGATCTAGGTGCGGGAATTGGTGAATTCACAACTCTTTCCT
>JAKAUD010000156.1 GCA_021827885.1 Thermoplasmata archaeon
AGCATTGTACCACCGTTAGACACGTCAACGCCATACTGTCGGTACATCTGCACCCGTTTCCGAACCTCCGTTTCTTCCAGAAGAAGGGGCAGTCCCCAGCCCATCTTTGCTACGGTCATGAAGCCACTGGACCATTCGAGGCTTTCCTGTATTCCAGGCAGCATACGATCTATGACCATTGTTTTCGGTTTCGGATCCGAATTATTCCTCTTAAGTTCATCAAAAAACAGTGCCATGCCAATGGTACACTAAATCAATATGTAAATCTTCCCATAAGATACCAAATGCATGCTCAAATATTCATATAACACACCTAAATTGCATGCTTAAAAATACACATATATCTGAGAAAAATCATGGGCTATGTTGAATGAAAAAATGCAAGAATCTGCAGATATACTGCTTCGGGCATACAAAACATACGGTGACAAGGTGGTTTTCCTCACGAGCTTCAGCATGGAGGATAATGTAATCACCGATCTCATGAGCAGGGCGGGAATAGGCATAAGGCATTTCACCCTGGATACCGGTCGCCTTGCCCAGGAAACCTATGACATAATGGAAATAATTTCCAACAGGTATGGAATAACTCCCGAGATTGTCTTCCCAAGGGCAGACGAAGTTGAGGATATGGTGAGAGCGCATGGAATCAACTTCTTCAGGGATTCCCCATCCATGAGGGAACTGTGTTGCGAGACCAGGAAAATAAGGCCATTAAACCGAATTCTATCTGGTCACGACGCATGGATTTCCGGCATAAGGGCAGAACAGACCCCTTATAGAAAGAAAAGCGAAATGGTGGAACCAGATCCCCTGCGACCGGGGATCATGAAATACAATCCACTACTGAACTGGAGTTCAGCGTATGTAAAGGAATACACGGAAAAATTCATGATTCCAGTCAATGCCCTGTATTCCAGGGGGTACAGGAGCATAGGCTGCGCTCCGTGCACGAGGGCAGTCCTGCCTCATGAGAGTGAACGTAGCGGAAGATGGTGGTGGGAAGACGGCGTGAAAGAGTGCGGAATCCATGCGCCCGTTGGATCCACCCCTATCCTGCGGGGGGCTGAGTAACATGGTTTCAAAACCGCATGGGGGAAGGCTGGTCACTGTGGGAAACCTGAATTCGCAATCATTTGGTCGCAGGGATCTGTCTTTGGAAGTTGATTCAAGGATTGCTGTCAACCTCTTCCTCATAAAAACTGGCATATTCAGCCCGCTGGTTTCATTCAGCACACGGGAGGATTATGACAGCATCTTGAAGGACCAGAGACTGGGAAACGGGATACCATGGTCAATCCCTATAACTCTTGACATCGATCCCGGGAAATTCAGGGTGTCCGAGGGAGACATGATCATTTTGAGGCGCAATGGCCGTTATCTTGCTGAAATGTACGTCGATGATATGTGGGAGTTCAGTAAGGGGGAATTCTGCGACAGGATATTTGGAACAAGGGATCTGGGTCACCCCGGCGTAGAAAGAACGCGAGAGATGGGTTCGATAATATTATCGGGGAAGGTTGTGGGCATATCAGACCAGGACTTACCCTTCAACGAATATTTCTTGACACCGGATCAGACAAGAAAACTGTTCCAGAGCAGGTCATGGAAAACAATAGCGGCCTTCCAGACCCGGAATATACCACATCTTGGGCATGAATACCTGCAGAAGTCCGCACTGAACATAGTAGACGGACTTTTCATTAACCCTGTGGTAGGAAGAAAGAAGGCAGGTGACTTCAGTGACGCAATAATCGTGGGAACATATGATCGTACCCTGAAATCTTATTATCCCACTGAAAGGGTGCTGTTTTCCGTTCTGCATTACGAGATGTATTATGCCGGTCCGAGGGAGGCGGTGATGCATGCAATAATGAGGAAAAATTTCGGCTGCACGCATTTCATAATAGGCAGGGATCATGCAGGTGTTGGTGACTACTACCCTCCATACGCAGCCCGGGAGAATCTGGAGGCATTTGACGACCTTGGTATTGAGATCATTCCATTTGAGGAGGCAGTTTACTGCAAAGCATGCAAATGGATCACAACAGTCAATAACTGCCCCCATGGGGATGATAGGAGAATTCGGTTCAGTGCATCATTGATAAGGGAGAAATTGCAGAAAGGGATGGATATTCCGGAAGAGATAATGCGAGGTGACGAGGTGGAATGGATCAGGAAGCAGGACAGCATCTTTGTGACCTGATTGTTCCTCTAGGAGCTGGGGCATATTCAACAAATATCTGTTATAGTTTCTGCGTTTTATCTCCATGAATTCCAGTTATTGGCCATGGAAATATTTATTTCAGCTTCACCGCTTATTAGCTGATAAAATGAATCTCAACGAAGTTGCCGGTTACATTGAATCCGGGGCAGAAGCAAGAAAGGCGCTGGATCCTTCAGCTGTCATGGAAACGGGGAATGCCATTTCTAAAGCCTTCAGTCAGGGTGGAAAGCTGATAATATTTGGCAATGGGGGGAGCGCAGCTGATGCCCAGCATATAGCGGCTGAATTTGTCGGCCGTTTTGAGAAGGAGCGCAGACCCCTTCCTGCCATAGCTCTAAACACGAACACGTCCTCCCTGACTGCCATAGGGAACGACTATGGCTTTGACAGCATTTTCTCCAGACAGGTGGAGGCATTTGCCCGAAAGGGTGACGTGGTGGTCGGGATATCAACAAGTGGAAACTCAAAGAATGTCAACCTGGCGCTGGAAAAGGCTAACGCCATGGGATGCCTTACAATCGCGCTCACTGGAAGGGATGGCGGATCAATGATCCGGATAGCGAAGAACTCCATAATTGTCAAGAGCAGCAGGACATCCATAATACAGGAGGTTCACATAGCCGTGGGCCACATGTGGTCAAAGATAGTCGAAGATTCTATGTAGCGTTGACCAAGGGCGAAACTGGACGCAAACACAGAATTATTATATTCGCTGAAATTGTGTGTTTGAGATGACTTCCATAGATGAATACCAGATACTGAAGTCTAGATCTGAAGAATTTCTGGACTCAGCGGGATATCAGTTTGATAAAGGTTATTTTACAGTTGCTGCCTTCAGTTTTCACCAGTCATTGGAACTTTTTCTCAAGAGCATACTACTCATCCAAGGGGTGGAATATCCACGTACACATTCCCTGAAAAGCCTGATTGAGATCATTGCGAATGCCACAGAAGAAAAGTGCTCAGTAACGGCCAGGGAATTGCTGAACACATACATAATGGAACTGGCATTGCTGGAAGATGCGTACATCACTTCCAGATACTTTTCAAGAGAGTACTCAAGGGAGGAGATCATTAGGCTTCAAAGAGTTGCGAAGGAGGTTGTAAATGCAATCGAAAACAGCTGTTGAAGCCGCTAACAGAAGAAAGCGGATATTCAGTCATATTTCCGAAAATCTCGAAGGAATACGAAATGCAGTGCTGAAACTAGACAATGATGCCAAATTCTACTTATTCGGGTCTGTGCCCGCAGGAACTTCCATTCTCTCCAGTGACATAGACATTCTGATAATTACTGATCTCCCTGTTGAGGCGGTGATCAGCGAACTGTGGAAAAGAGGGTTCTCAGATCCATTTGAGTTTCACGTGAGGAGTCAGGACTACTTCGTACTGTATAGAAACGTCGAAAATTTGACCCCTTTCTGATGCAAACCCTTAAGATCAAATTATGGGACATGCGTATTAAAGTTGATTATGCAGTGAAATTAACCAGAACAAGATTATGTCGTGAAGTGACTAAATCTCCCTGTAAATATCGATGAATCTCAAATACCAGTTCTTGAATTCATCCTCAGTGGCGAAATGAATTTCGACAGGAGCTTCCACTGTTTTCCAGATGTCAATTATGATCTTATCCTTCGCACCAGGCGATTGAAGTATTATCAAAAGATCTATATCGCTGTTTCCTGTCCAGTTTCCCCGTAGAACTGATCCAAATAGTATGACTCGCGATTTTCGGTCATACCTAAGACATATCTCTTTTACAGACCTGGCAACTTCGTCGTAGTTTCTCAGGTAATTCAACCTTCGCTTATCGTTTTCAAGAAATATGTCCATCAAACACCTCTTTCACGAATCTCCAAAGGGGAAACACGTCTTCCTCAGAGTATCTAACGGGCATATATCTTGAAGATATATATCCCTCTTCCAGTCTCGAAAGCCGGAGAATGCTGTTCTCATCTGATAAGAGACTCAGAACTTTTTCATCAAATCTCGACAATATCCGTATCAATTCTTTCAGTGAATGGGTCCTGGGATAGGTTGCACCCAGTTCCAGCAATTTCGACTTAAGCAAAAGTTCGCAATGAAGGTGCAGAGAAGACATCGCCAGGTCCCACTTTTTCTCTTGTATCAGCCTTTCAGCTTCTTCAAGGTACTCAAAACTTCTTGCATTCAAAATTTCAACTTCATCGCTAGCCATGAATAATTACATACATGTATACGGGATAAATAATACTAATGACCACATCCGTCGTATGAGAAGATTGAGCGCGGTTTAAAGATCAAGAAGTGGTGCTTGAATGCTGTATCATATGGTAGTTTCTGACATTGAGCTAGTGATATAATGAAAAAATGGTTATTGAAAACAGCCAAAAAATAGGAAGTGCATATCAAAAATGAAAAATCGGTGATACAGAGTTGTGTTCAGGGCGGCAGAGCCGTTATTCAGACTCAGAATGCCTGAAATATGAATGACATAATTGCGGCAGGCTTAGTATCTACATTGAGGAAAAACTATTGAGGAATCCCTGAAATGCAGCCATCAAAAAAATTCTGGATTCAGAGCTCTTTGTGGCGTTTAATAACCGGAGATTGAAAATAGAGATAAAGTTGAGAGCAAACCGTTTTCACAATTTTTTTAGGCTTGCGCAATAATTGGTCTGCTACCCTTTGAAGAACGGTCTAGTTTTTGGGGTATAGGCACCAGCTAAAATAAGATCTGCCCTACTTCCTGTTTTTTGCAATTTCAATCACAAGATCCGGGCGATCCGAAGCTATTGCATCGACACCTGCGTTGAGCGATGCTCTTATCCCCACATTGTCGCTGGGTGCCCAGACGCTAACCCTTATGCCCCCTTCGTGGCATTTGTCAACGTATGTCTCCGTCAAACCTTCGTAATTCAGTGCAATAGTGTCACATCCGCACTGCTTCACCATGGATGCAGGGTTCATCGGAAACCCTGCTAGCAATGCCCCGCAGGAAGCTTCCGGAAATTTTTGCTTCAATGCATACAGTGCTTCATGGAAGAAAGATATGAATATGCATTTCTTGACTAATTCCGGGTCTTTCTCAAGTATGCTGAAGAGGGAAACAATAGTGTCCGCAGATTTCAGTTCAATGACGAGGGGTATTGAAACCCTGTCAAGAAGTTCCTCAAGTAAGAGTA
>JAKAUD010000027.1 GCA_021827885.1 Thermoplasmata archaeon
TTTCAGTGTAAATCCCATTATTGGATAATTAAGAATAAGGTCGTCTGGGTTAAGGTAAAGAACCGAATCGAAAGGAATAGGAAGGAAATTTAGAGACAGGGCAACATTCAGTTCGTTTTCACCCAACATCAGCGTTCAGAATATAATAATCTGAACTCACCTAACCCTTGTTGGCTGTATTTCGTTCACTCCTGAATCAATATTGAGTGAGGAGAATAATCCTATTTTTTGTAAATCTACCGAAAAGAGGACTGGAATGTATAGGATGGAAACGTCATTTTGATGAGTGCAGAGATTCCCTTCCCTTAAATGGCCAGTTTGCGTTCTGAGCGCCTATACGCGTATGGGGCAAAGGGGAACCGGTAGACAGTCATTCCAGCCCACGGGATGTTTCAAACATCTGGAGGGTATGTCTATGTGAGTAAAAGCCGGACTGAACATTTACATACGAGTCTCAAAGTGTCATGAACAAATCAAAAACAATACAGATTCTGTAAAACTGGTTGACAATTCAAAATCATCTTTTACATTTAGAAGAGAATATATATGCTCTTGGCAATTTACTTATGCGTGCCATCAGAGATCTACAAAAAGGAAAAAATTGAAGCAATAAAAGAGGCTATTCTCAAAGACAGAAATAGCAGATTGTGGAAAGATTTTACTAACTCGCTTAAGCTTATTACTCAAGTCGTTTTCACCAAATCGTCTGGATTTATACTGGAATTTATACAAAATGCGGAGGATGCAGGTGGTACGCAAGGTCATTCTGGAATATTCAAAATTTCTTTTGGCACAAATTCGATACGTATAACTCATAATGGCCGCCCCTTTGATGAGAAGGACGTTGAATCGATATGTGGAATAAGGTCGACAAAGAAGCCAGAGACGGGGGCTTTAGGTTATCTCGGAATCGGATTCAAGTCTGTTTTTAAGGTCACAGATGCACCTGAAATATATTCCAATGGTTATTCATTCAAGTTCGACAAAAATTATTCGGATTGGGGAGAAATCGAAGACTTTCCATGGGGTATAACTCCCATCTGGATTGACAATCCTCCACAAGATTTGGATGAGGAAATGACAACGTTCGTTATTCCTGTCAAAAGTACCGCAGATTTACCACTGGTAAAGTCAGAAGTAAACAATTTGTCCCCTGAGATATTCCTATACCTGAAATGGATTAAGGAAATAATAATTTCAGATGAAGAAACCAAATCCGAGAAAGTTCTAAGAAACCTTGGGGAATCAGAAGGAGTATTTAAATTTAGAGACGACAAGAAGGAAAATTCCTACTTTGTCCTTAGAAAAGAAGTCGAAGTTCCTCCAGAAGTGGGCAAAGATCCCCTGACGTTAGAATTTAGACGCAATGTAAAAAGAAGGGAAATCTCCACTGCATTTTTTGTCGATTCAAAAGGTAATTTGTGTGAAGCACCAGCTGCTTCCTATATGGGTGGGTTATATTCATTTGTACCTATGGGGGAGGTTTCTAGTGGCTCTAAATTTTTGATTCAGGCAGACTTCTTAGTGCAGCCAGGGAGAGATGCCCTTAATTATGAAGCAAAATGGAATCAGTGGTTGATTACAGAGATAGCAAATTTATCCTGGGAGGCAGTTACTTACTTTAAGAGTCACGAGAAATGGAAATACCAGTTCTATAGGATTTTTCAATTTCAGCACAACGAAAAGACAGATGCATATGAAAAATTGTTTAAACCATTCTTAATTGAAAGGCTAGAGAAGAAACTAGCTGGAGATAGATGCATCATTACTAGAGACAATGAGTGGGAAATACCTACGAATATTTACACAACTGATGAAAGCATCAAAGCCTTGGACGCACTTTCGATCTTAGGATTATGTGAAAAAGGAAAAGAAGCTGAATTTTTAACTGGAAAAGTTGGGGCAAAACTGCTAAATCCTTCATCTATCGAATGGCTTGATCTTGAACTTTACAAGATGGTAAATGGTGGTCATCCCGTCGATTTAAGGTACCAGTCTCTTAAAACACTTAGCAAGGGGCTATTTAAAAGAACAAATCGACTTGACCTTTTGAGCGATGATGACAGGCTGAAACAGTTGCGGTCATCTTCTACTAAATATACCATTTTCGAAAGTCTGTACACCTGGCTCAGAGAATATCCCTTATTTGAGTACAGTTTCTATTATTCTTGGAACCCCAAGCGTGTACAATATCATCAATACGGATTCATTCCAGATAGATCTGGCCAGCTCAAAAAGGGCGGAGATTTGTATTACATGGGCCCTGAACTTACAAAACTGGATGAAAACACGCTCCATTCGATTGAAACAAAATACACTCTTATAGACCAAGGCATCTTTAAGTCCCTAGATGAAGAAAAGGTAACCCAATTGTTGAACTTTCTCAAAGGGTTTTCGGGGTTGCAGACCATAGACCTTAAGAAAGTGTACTTGGAACTAATACTTCCAAAGATAAAGGTCGACATGAATCCTCCTCAGTCAAAAGATGAGTTACTGAATATTACGGTATCTGCATCTGAAGTACTGCAAGACGAACCGAACAAAGTACCAAGATTATGGGTACTTTGTAAAGATGGAGAGTTCAGACATTCTGATGAGGTCATCTTTTCAAAGGATTACAATATGCAACCTGGGTGGGAATCGAATTCCGAATACCTTCCAACCCTGCATTTTTTAAGTCCAGGTTATCTCGAAAAGATAGGAAATGAGTCATATCGGGAAAGATTAATTGAATTTCTAAGAGCTTCTGGAGTTCGGGACAGCCCAATGGGAGGCGTAGAAGAATTCGCAATAAATTATGTCAAAAATTACCTTGAAATGAACAAATCTAGCTTCGGGATATTAAATGTTCAAGATGACCATTTGAGAAACTTCGGCTACGATCTCGACATTATTAAAGAACGAGGTCCTCCTGTCAAAGTAGAGGTTAAGGGCTTGTCCTCAGACTCAGATATAACGTTGACAGAAAATGAAACCGAGTCTGCCGATATACATAAGGATAATTATTACGTGATAGTGGTTAGCAATATACCTAGTGCCCCTGAAATTCACTCATTAAAGAATCCGTCGTACAAGGGTAAAAAGAAAACGATTATATTACCCATAGAACTGTGGAGGGCACAGCCAGAAAATTTATACTGACTTATTAGGTCTGCAATAACGTAATGAAACAAATGGAATCCAAGAGCCTGTCCTTTTTAAATAAAATTCACATCAAATATATTGATAGAAATTGCATTGTTCAATCTTACCTCATGAAAGTAAAAACCGATGCTGTTATGACTTCTTTCCCTCTTTCTTCAATCTTTTCACATGAAACCCCTATGGAGAGTTTCACCTGTCTTTACGGAAACAAACCATACTATGCCTTAGACAACATAACAGAGGACAGCAATCGCATTTTTCTTTTCTACCATTCTAATGAGTGGTCTTAATTCACTTAAAGACCTACTAAAATCTATTTCAATTTTTCTAGCGTATTTTACTTGAATGTATTAGTGTCTCCCGCCAGTCGATGCTACAATATCAACAGGACCCCTTTCGCCTTCATAGAAAATTTTAAGACTGTGCCGCTCAAGCCAACTTACGGCAGCTTTTTCCTTGTTTTATCCTGTGGCTGTATTCTTGGGTTGCTCACTCATAATTTTCATTTCTCCTTATTCTTTTCTTCCAAGATTTTTTCAACCAGTGGTCTCATTTCATCATTTATATATTGGTCCTTGAAACCGTTTGGGTATATTATTCGAGATGATCGAAATTCAGAAAGAATGTCTCGCCGACCCTAGCCACTGAACCCCTTTCCCTTTACAAGGCGCAAAACGGGATTGTGATTCTCGTAATTTCTTCAATTTCGGAAATAACTCTCTCCATCTCTTCCGTAATGGAGGACGAATCGACCTTACTCCTCTTAAGTTCTTTGAGTGAAGCCGCAATATCCCTTATACCAGTAGCCATAACGAGGTCTATCTTGCCCTTCTGGTTCCAGTCAACACTCTTCACTTGATAGATGCTGTTGTTTTCTATCCTCTCTATCTACTCCAAGGATAGCTTCCTCATAGGGTTGCGATGCGTTACGCCTTTGAGGCCGGACTAGAGCTCAATCAAACTCGAGGGGACAGGGAAGACTCGTTGCTTTCATATATAGTTATGAAGAAGAATAAGTCTTGAATCTTCAGGGTTTGATTCACCGTTCTTGGAATGTTTAACAAAATTTTCAATAAACGGTTTTAACAGGTTACCAATTGCTTTCTCTCAATTTTCGGTTAATACTTTTTTGGGATCAAGAATTCCTTCTTACTCCATAGACGTCATGAAAAAGGATATCTGACCACTCTGTTATGACGATAACGGAGTGAGGGTCGGAGAGATAGCCGGTGAACAACTTGACCCTAGAGGTCGACGCATAGACTGGCTATCCTTCGCCTCGACGCAATACCCTGCAATAAGGGTGGATAGGAGATTGTCGAGACTTCTCCGACTCGATACCCTCACAACCACCTGGAGGTGGTATATATGCTGATAGGCATTGATGTGCATAAACGTTTGGTAAATATAACTGAGATGGAAGAAGACGGAACAGTAAGAGAGAACTATGAGATTGAGAACAGTGAAGAATCGTGGAACGCATTCACGGAAAGATATATCTCCACAAAACCAGAGATAGCTCTGGAGCAATCCACATCTGGGAAGTATGTAGCAAGGCTTCTCAGAAGCAAGGGATTTTCAGTGCATCCAGCGGATCCTGCGAAGCTTGCATTGATATACAACTCCCCTAAAAAGAGCGACAAGGAAGATTCCTATAAACTTGCCAAGCTGCTGAGAATGGGAGAGTTGCCAGAAGTGCATCTCCCATCTGAGTATTCAGATGATCTGAAATCACTGGTGAGATACAGGAAATCCTTGGGTGAAGAGGTAACGATGATAAAGAACAGGATTCATGCATTGCTGACAATGCATGGCATCAGTATAGATGCAACTGACATCTTTGGAAAAAAGGGAATGAGGGAGATAGAAGAGTCATTTCCAAAGCTGAAGGAGAATGAGAAGATAGTGATGGAGGACATGCTGAAAAGACTATCAGATCTCTTCGATAGGGAAAGGGAAATGGAGAACAGGATTGCTCTGGCTGTGAAGGATGATCAAAGAATAAAGCTTCTTATGACCATCCCCGGAATAAATGTGTATTCAGCAGCAGTGGTAATATCGGAGATAGATGATATATCAAGATTCAAGTCAAAGGAGAAGTTTGCATCATATTCAGGTCTAGTTCCCAGACAGGATCAGTCAGGTGACAGGGATATCAGGGGGCACATATCAAAGAGAGGTCCCTCTATGCTCAGATTTGTTTTAGTC
>JAKAUD010000013.1 GCA_021827885.1 Thermoplasmata archaeon
TTTCCGCTCTTGTTCTCCTCGGAGCCTATTTTATGTGGGATTCCCGTCCTCAAAGAAAATCGTGAAATGTATTCCCTGTAATAGGATAGAAACAGGAAAAAGATCATTACCAGCAAAGGGAATGAAAGGCCGCCTATCAAATAGGGATTGGGAGCCGGTATAGATTGAGAAATATGATTATAGACGATGCCAATTAGATAGGCAAAAGCGTTTACGAGCAAAGAAAGAAGAATTGCAAAAGCTAAAGATCTCCGTCTACTTTGGTTATTCATTGCAAGACCTCCCCAAGTCTGGAAATTCCCTTATTCTCAAATCCTCTGGAAAATCATCAAGATCGCCACCGGGTCTGATGCCACCAAGTTGCTTCATCCATACAGCCACGTGCTGGTTCTTAGCCTGTTTTATGAGGTTGCGTGCCCATTCTACGTACATTGGGCGGTGATGAGGTCCTGATTCACCGCCAATAATGATCCAAGATATTGATTCAGTCAATTTGAAATCAAACTTCACAAGACCAATGTCTCCTAACAGTGGTTCAAAGGAAACAAACTTAATTCCATGATGCCCTCCGTATTCCCCATATTTCCAGCCAGTAGCAACCAGCTCATCCATTCTCTCCAAATACATTCTCATTTCCACAGAAACCCCAAGCCATACATTGTCCGGAATCTTTTTGATTTTAGACATCCTGAGATGTATCTCTTCTGGTCTCTTGGTCAGAATCTGAAATATGACATCTGGCCTTGAGCGGATTGCGTCAAACACTTCATTGATAAATTCATTGGGAACTTTTGGATGAAAGAGATCACTCATCGAGTTAACAAAGACCTTGCTTCCTGCTGGGATTTTCTTCACTTCCTTAAGCTTTTCAGCGTGTAGCTTGACATCAAATGATCTTTTCCATCTAGTCGACCAAGCCTCTGCATAACAATGCTGACATCCTGGGCTGACTTTGCTGCATCCGGATACTGGGTTCCACGTCAGGTCAGTCCATGAGATTCCCGTTTTGTTCATTTCAACAACCCCATCCTTTTGAAAAGCACAGCTGCATTCACATATCCGAAACCAAGTAACTGAGATACAAGTATTAAAATTAATAACGCAACGTAAAGATGAAGGAAGATGAGCAAAATATCAATAAGAATTGCCTCCATGACACCCATTATTATACCAGTAACGAAGACCAACATTCTCATTCTCCTACTGTTTCCCACATACTCTCTCGCTGAATGCAGCCTTCCAGACAACTCCTGGAGTTTATTCATGCTGGGACCTCCTTTCTCATCTTCTCAGGATGCTTGTTATGGAGATGTGCCCATCTTGAGCCATGATGAGTTACTACCAGCGCTCCACACAGATTGCATTGCCATTTCCTCATCGACGGGCTATAGGTGAAGAAATCTGACGATGATGAAAATGACCGCTCCGGGAAGATAGAAATCTGCTTATCGAGTTCTGATAGTTTCATTCAACACCTCCCCCTCTGGACATGCTCGGACTCTATGCGCGGTACAGCAATAATAAAGAATAAAGATGCAAAAAGGAAAAGAGCGATAAAAAATTCTGATACGCCCATTAAACTACTTCTTGAAATAAACCAGAACGCAAGTGTGCCGGGTACTGATGCACAAATCGCCAGAAGAGTCCAAAACCCAACTTTTCTAGAAAATATGGCTCTTATTAAGGCCAGAGAACCACGAACTGTTTTGTTTACATTCATGCAGGAACCTCCTTGCTTTCAACTCTTTCTAAATATTCTACCAGTACTCTCCGTGTTATCTCGGAGACGGAAGTCGCATTGAGCTCTGTCAATTTTCCGTTCACTTCGTCAAATAAATTCTGTGGGATTCTGACAGTTGCCCAATTCATAATGCCACCTCTGTGTTGCATATATGTACTGATTGCCCTCTATTATTTAAGAATTGCCACATATATGTAACACCTAAATTCTTATTCTTGTGCATATATATCTCCTCTATGCCACAATACAGCTCAGCGAGAATACCAAAGCCTCTCTTTGAAGAGATTGAAAAATTGGTAAAAGAACATCCAGAGTTAGGATACAGGTCTGTTTCGGAACTCGTAAATGATCTTCTTAGGAAGGAACTTGAGAAATCCAAAGTAAAGCCCTGATCATGGGCGGTTTCCTTGTTCATGCAGGAACCTCCATCTTCTTATCTTGATCCTCTGGTTCATTGCTTTTCAGGATGTCTTTTATTTCAACGATAAGAGTGTCCCCTTCACGAATATTCAGCTTCTCACGAATATCATGAGGTATTTGACCCCTTCCGGCTGTTGTTACCTTAATAGTTATTGTTGCCATATTCTACTACCAAATATGGTAAACGATATTAGGTTATATAATTATCGATTACCTATTCGGGTAATTGGTACGATAGAATATTATATTCACCATTCACGATTATTCAATCTGATTTATGGTAACGGTTTTAGAAGATAGGCATGCAGGGGAAATTCTTGTATTCTTACTGAAAAGAGGAGAAATTAAGAAGACAGACCTTCTCGAAATTATTAGTTCTTCAGATTCACTCAGCAGGGTCTTGAGAAGATTGGAAGAGGAAGGGTTTATTAACGTTGAAATTAAACTTATGGGGAGAAAGGTTATCCATATCAATCTTACACCAAAAGGTAGAGCTGTTGCTGAAAACCTTGCTCACCTTGAGGAATTTCGAATTACATTACCTGAGGGAATTGTGTCTGAAATAGAAAAGATAATCAAAAAGGACAAGACATACACAACGGTTCAGGAATATACCAACGAGGCCATAAGAAAAGCCATAGAGAAATGGAAAAGGGAGCACGCTGTAGGGTGATGTGAATGGATGAATTTTCTGCTAATAAAATCATGGAAGCCGATAAAATGAATGTAGGAACATTTTTGGAAAGAAGAAAAGGAAATGTTTTCCAGGTTGATTGGGACATTCAACTTACAGGGTACAAAGGTAAACTTAAGCTTCAGATAAACTATGTTGAAAATAATGAAATAAGAATATCTTTCAGTGAAACTTATGAGAATGCATGTCTAAGGAGGTTAGAAGTGCCGCTTGTCAAAGAAAAAATATATAACCACAGAAATTCCAAATCCTGCGGGAATTCGGATATATTTAGCGGAATTCATAAGCACAGATATTTGGATCGCGTGAAGGATGGCTGTGCGTATGTGCCTAATGATATTGATATAACCTCCCTTCAGAGCATAATTAGAACTTTTGCCAGCGAGTGTAAAATTACGCTCACAGGTAACCTTCCAAGGATAGTAGAACAGAGAAGATTATTCTAGAGAGGGAAAAAACTCCAGCAAAGATGTCTTCTCTGACCATGGAATTATCTTGACTGAATCCATAAGATGCAAAACCTCATCGTTAAAAACAGGTTCATTTTCCGAAATCATAACCGAATCATCTATGACAGCTATAGGTACTACTGCTTTGCTGCGTTTACCTTTTCTATAGTTATCCTGTATAATTCCAATCTCATAAACAAATTTTTCAGAAAAGGTTACTGCCTCAGGGATGTTCGTATAACTCAGTGCTCTGCATATTATCTCATTTCCATCTAATTCTGCCCCAAAATCAATTCTTGCTTTTAATTTGGAACTGATGTTATAGTAAGGGTTTTCTATAAAATCTCTTTTGTTTTCTGTCAGATAAGATGAAACATCTCTTTTGAAAGATGGCGGTTTATACATCTTTCCAACAATTACCGCCTCTGTTAATCGCTGTATTGCGTGAATCATCCAAAAGACTTTTTCACCTACTTCGCTTATATTTTCGGATGTGGTAAAAACTTCTCCATATTTTTCGATTTCCACACCACATCCTCCAACCAGGCTATCTATTAGATATTTCTTCCTCTTTGTAGATAAAGGGTCAAACCCTGATGATAGAAGACTTAGGATAGTTCTGTTATCATCGCTTATTTTTATCTGATTGCCCATTAAATCAATTTTAAGCACGATCTCATCATTAGAAAAATCCAAAAATTTGCTTTTATAATAGATGGTTGAACCGGTTTGGGTGATAGAACCAAAACAAAGTTCCTTCTTTATGGCTTCTGTGATTATTCCCAAATCTGTTTCGGAAATGGAGAAATTAGACTTGTTAATTATGCTCTCCATGTTAAGCTCCTATTTCTTAGAACTACTAAATTATTTTCATTTGACTTAATGTACATCATAAATCTCACAGATCTCCCAATGTCTCTTCTAACTTTTGCATTGCCCTTTCTTCAATTTGATAAGCAAAATTCTTGGCTTCCTCCAGTGATTTTGCATTCTTGATCTTCCTTGCAAGCCTAAGGCTGCTCTTGATATATCCGTTGAGGAATTCCAGGTCAAACTTATTCATAGTTTCATTCCTTCCTTTCCATTAGATCTGTGTGAAGTACATTGCTTGTTTATGACAGCGCAGGAGTTTATCTGCTCTGATTCGATTTGATTCCGCTTTCTTTCATCCGTATATTTTAGTTTTTTTGTTCGATGCCCTAATTTAGGTAGGTATAATTGACCTGCCTGTTTTAATGCGTGTCTTAAATCTTTTATAAATTAACTGTGAATATAAATATTTGATAAAACGGGTTATTATGAGGATATTATTCCATGGCCTTCTTTTTCTCCCATTTACTTCACCTGTGTTCATGGAGCTTTTTAGTCATCTCCTCATCTGTCATTACCCATTTAACCCCTACAACTTTATCCATGGCATAATCCCACTCTTTTAGTGGGATTAACCAGCCGTTTGTGTATTTCGAATTGGAGTATATCGTATATGGTTCGGTGATACTTCCTACTTCTTTATCTCCTATGTTTAGTGGCTGTTCAATATCTACCTTCCCTGTTTTTATCCTTGAGCCGCCTCTTTCAGCGAATATTAAAGTTTGGTGACCATGTTGTGCAATCAGGTCATCAATTGTAGGGATTAAATCCCTATCATATTTCATTGAACTTTTCCAATTAAGTGGTATTTCCACATTACCACTCATGACTCTGAAGCCGGGAGCTAAATCAGCCAACCTAAGGTCTTCTATATTTTGAGCAACAGATCCATCGTCTCTCCACTGGTACTTATTCTTTCCAATTCTTATTAATTTTGAACTCACCTCTTGGTAAGTGAGATTTTCTTCCCCCAATTATTACACCTCCCCCGTGTCTCTATCTATTGCTGGGCTCTCTTTAGGGGCCTTTGTTTTTTGCATTATACGAAAGGTCATTGCATCCCCTAGCATCAGGGTAATGACCTGATCCGGGGTTAGGGAT
>JAKAUD010000207.1 GCA_021827885.1 Thermoplasmata archaeon
CAAGTCACTCTCCACCATTATCTTAACAAGGTCGCTGAATTTTGTCCTTGGTTCCCACCGTAGTTCTCTCTTCGCCTTAGAATAATCCCCCCGGTAATTGTCCGATTCCAGCGGCCGGAAGAAGTCCCTGCTGACCTTCACGAGGGTTTCCCCGTCCTCTGACAATCCGACCTCATTAACCCCACTGCCCTTCCATGTTATGGTCTTCCCTATTGTCCTGAAGGCAGCCTCGGCAAATTCCCTGACCGTGTGCGATTCATTGGTGCCCAGGACAAAATCATCGGGAGAGTCCTGCTGGAGCATCTTCACATTCCCTCCACATAGTCCCTTGCGTAACCCAAGTCCTTCACGGCGCTCAGGTTACCGAGTATGACAGGACCCTTTGATCCAAGTACGATTTTAGCCACAGCCATGGAGACCTTCCTTGTCACAAACTCACATCCCCGAACCTCAGATTCATGGTTGAACAGTAGGCTCTCCTACATTGACAATTTGTAAGCATCCAGAAAGACACTCTCTCCCTATTTTCCTTCTAAACTCCATAGCACTTTTTTGTGAAGGGAGGTTGTAAGCATGATGTGGTGTAAGTTTGCACCCCATATTTTATATGGAGATTCTAGGTCGTTTAGAATCTTCTCTCCATCAAATGCGTCACCATTATTAGGTTTATACTGATCACAATCCTAATGAAAAGAGCTTTTATAACTGGGATCACTGGTCAGGATGGAGCCTATCTGGCAAAATTTCTGTTAGGGAAAGGCTATGAAGTATTTGGAGCGTACAGAAGAATCAGCTCACCAAATTTCTGGAGACTGCAGTACCTTAATTTATTCCACAAGGTGAAATTGATCCCAACAGATATGATGGATCAGTCATCAATACAAAATGCAATAAATATATCCTTACCTGATGAGATTTATCACCTTGCAGCTCAATCTTTTGTTGAGTCAAGTTTCCAGACTCCGCATTCCACAGGGGAAATAACCGGCCTGTCTGTAGTTTCCATACTTGAAAGCTTGAGACATATCAAACCAGATGCTAAATTTTATTTCGCTGGAACGAGTGAACTCTATGGATTTTCCGGTATCCCAGAAGGAAAAGCGCTTAACGAAAACGACCAATTTAAGCCAATGAGTCCTTATGCTGCTGCAAAGCTATATGGGTACTGGATTACAAGAATTTACAGAGAGGGATATGGCATTTTTGCATCTAATGGCATACTGTTTAACCATGAATCTCCACTTAGGGGGCTCGAATTTGTGACCAGGAAAATAGCCACTTCGGTTGCCAAAATTAAACTTGGTCTCACCGATAAAATAGTGCTAGGGAATATGGAAGCTCAGAGAGACTGGGGTTATGCTCCTGAATATGTTGAGGCTATGTGGAGTATCATGCAGCAGGACAATCCTGATGATTATGTTGTTGCAACTGGAGAAACCCATTCTGTAAGGGAGTTTCTCGAGAATGCCTGCAGTCACGTCGGCATAAACTACGAAGATTATCTTGTTGTGGACAAAGAGCTTTTTAGGCCACTTGATCTCCCCTCACTTACGGGAGATTATTCTAAAATCCATGAAGCCTGTGGCTGGAACCCCAGAGTTAAATTCAAGCAGCTTGTTGAACTCATGGTGGACGAAGAAATGCAAAGGTGGAAAATGCTTCTGACGGGCAAGACCTTTCCATGGGATGCCCCAAATTATCCAAGCGAACATGGACTCATAGTGAGGAATGGTGGAAATGGCAGATAATCTTCGTTATCACATGGCTGAACCTGACATAGGCAGCAAGGAAAGAGAATACATGAACGAAGCATTCGACTCTGGGTGGATAAGTTCGAAAGGGCCTTTCATTTCCAGATTTGAGAATGAATTCGCAAAATTCTCAGGAACAAGATACGCGGTTAGCTGTTCAAATGGCACAACTGCATTGCACCTTGCAGTAAGGTCGCTAGGTATTGGAGAAGGGGATGAAGTTATCGTACCCAATCTAACTTTTGCATCTCCAGCTAATGCTGTTATGTATGAGAGGGGGAAACCGGTACTTGCCGATGTGGACAGAAAGTACTGGGGCGTTTATCCGGAAGAGGTAAGCAACAGTATTACTGAAAAAACGAAGGCAATAATTGTTGTTCATCTATACGGACATCCGGTTGACATGGATAAGATTGTGAATCTAGCAAAAATGCACAATCTGAAGGTAATAGAGGACTGTGCTGAGGCTCACGGAGCAACGTACAAGGGGAGGAGAGTCGGATCAATTGGAGACATAGGATGCTTCTCATTTTATGGCAATAAGATCATAACAACTGGCGAGGGGGGCATGATAACCACCAATGACGAAGAACTGGCTGAAAGAATCCGAATCCTAAGGGACCATGGGATGCAGCCATCAAAAAGATACTGGCATGAGGAGGTAGGCTACAATTACAGAATGACAAACATTCAGGCCGCCATAGGCCTCGCACAGATGGAATCAATAGGGGAAAAAATACGGAAGCGAAAGTGGATTGCCAGAAAATACTCCGAATATATCGGTGATGGGGCTGAGCTGCAGCCTGAGATGCCATGGGCCTCAAACGTGTACTGGCTCCCTACGTTTATGCTGAATGGATTTTCCGGTGGAGGTTCTCGGGATTATTTGATGACATCGCTGGCCAGGGAAGGTGTGGACTCCAGACCTGTATTCTATCCATTGAATGAGATGCCACCTTATGCGACTGAAAAGTCATTTCCGAATTCAAATTATGTTTCCTATCATGGCATAAGCCTGCCAGTATCAAACAGATTTGACCAAGATGACATAAGATATATCTCAGATGTGTTCAATGCATCCATATCAAAAATAAGACAGCAGTGAAAATCTAATGAGTTCAGTTCGGAGCATTTCCATTGTTTCCCTTTCCTTCCTTATACAGACTGTGAGCAGCATCATATTCTATCTAATCGTTGCCAGGACGCTTCCTGTTAACGAAGTAGGTGCCATCACTCTGTTTCTCAGTTTTGGAGGGATTTTCATTGCAGCTTTCGCTCTGAATCTTGACACAGGATTCACCCATTTCATTTCCTATTTCATGGGCAAGACCGGAAAATATTCACTTCAAAGGTTCTTTCTGGCAATTACTGCGATTATCATGGTGATAAGCTTTGCAGTCATAGCAGCTGTTTCGCATATGATTGCATTGGCTTTTTTCCATTCATCCGGCTACTCGGCCGTTATAATCCTCATGGGAGGATACGTTTCTGCATCTGTCGGACTAGGTTACATGGTTTCCATATTTAGGGAATTCAGTCCTTTCAATGGGTATTCCTGTCAGTATGAGCTTTTTTAAGTTTCCCATTGGAATCATATCTTCAGGTTTCGTAATTGGTGCCGGAATATCATTCTTTTTTTTCACTTCTTTTGTTGCAGCAAATAGACTTCCAAAGATGTCTGTTGATAGGGGATTTAACGTTAAATTTTTTGTCTATGTTATGCCTGTCTATTTGGGCAGTCTAGCCTCCATCCTCATGGGCGCAATTGACAGGGTGATACTCCCTGCCCTTACGAACCTGTCATTGTCGGTAGTATACACCTATTCGCTTATCATTGTCACAGTAGTTACGGCAATAACCTCCCCTTTTTCCTGTTGCCAAAAATATCACAGGCGTTTGCGTCATCTCATCGGTCAGAGGCGAAAGAGTATTCACAGGCATCGCTGGAGTTATTCTATTATCTTGCCATCCCTGCCTCGCTTGGTGCCACCATACTTTCAAAACCACTCCTGGAAGTCCTTGTGGGTGGAATTTACGCCAGCCATTACTTGGTTCTCCAGATTATGGTTTTCTCCTATTCCTTTTTTTCATTCAGGCCAATTCTTACATCAATACTTCTCGTGAACAGGAAAACCAAGATTTATCTGTATTCTGGCATAGGCGCTTTTGGAGCAAATCTTGTTCTTTCTCTTATAATGATTCCGGTGTTCTGCATCTATGGTGCCGTTATTGCAAGCGCGTCGGCATGGGGAATAAGCACAATACGCCGTATGATCTCTGTTGGTTCCTTGCTGAACCACCGCCTCTCCTTAATTCCGTATATCAGGATGTGGATCAATGCTATCATAATGGCAGTTGCAGTTCTTTCTCCGGAGAATTTTTCACTTCGGGATACAGGAGCCTTGTTATTCCCGCTTTCATTGGTATCGTTTTCTACTTAGCCCTTTCAATTGTCAACAGGCCTTTCTCCGAAGATACCAGAGACGTTGTGAATTCCATAGTTATGGATTCACAACATCTCATTAGAAGATTGCTGAGGTATTTATTGTAACAGGGAAAGATAATTTGGGCTTCCGTGACTCCACTAATCAGCAAGAAAAGTCCTCACATTATTAATGACGGTCTGTATCTTATTCTCAACGTCAATAGTACTGTGGATTTCATTCACCATTTTTAATGCCTTTGCAAGAGATTGCTCAAAGTCATCGAGATCTGTGAGAACCACAAGGTCGCTCTTCTTTTCCTCACGGAATTCTGGGAAATCTGAACACACCACGATATTTTCAAAGAAGGATGCCATTTCAAGGACGCCAGACTGCCCCCCTGAGGCGCGGTATGGCATCATGACAATCTCGTTTTCTAAAAATAGGTGTATCAGGTCCTCCTCTTCAACATAGCCCAAATAGCTGTCTATTACATTTTCATAACTCTTGAGAAGACCCCGGAAATATTTCACATATTCGGGAAAATGATTATTGATCCCTCCGCTAACGGTCAGACGAACTTCAGGAAATTTCATTTTTAGTTTCTTCACAGCCTCAAGTGCTGTTTCCGGGTCTTTCTGCGGGCCCCAGAAACCATGGAGCAGAACTCCCGTTTGATTTTGATCCCGTTTTCTGATTATCTGTATTTCTTTGTCCATGCCATTCAGATACATGGTTGCCAGTGGGTCTATAAAATCGCTTGGGAGTAAACCGGCAACATATTTTTTCCCGAAGTTCTTTTCGACCTTTTCACAGTAATACCTGAGCTGGAAATAGGTTCTTACCCTTTTGTATATATACTTCTCGAGGACTTTTACAGCGTAAAGCTTCATGGAATTAAAAATTCCATCATAGCCCAAGGAACGCACATCATGTGTTAGGGTGCTTCCCTGGTTTATTATTTTGACTTTCTTGATTCCTCTTCGCAATATCCTGAGAGGAAGCAAAGTTCCAAAAAGATTTGACAGAACCCCATTTCCAAATGCTGTGGGCCCGGATATTATGATCACTTCATCAAAGTTTTCCCTGGTT
>JAKAUD010000025.1 GCA_021827885.1 Thermoplasmata archaeon
GAATTCTTTTTCATATCCACCACTGTTAGATGGATAGGAGATTTTCTCATATATGTTCTTTGCTGCACTTATTGAGTATGTTTGTCTGATGCGTATCTCAGGAACTTCCGAAAAGTATTTCTTTACAATCCTTGCCTCATTGATCTTAAGATTTTTCATAGATTCGTAAACTTCCTCAGTAATGTTACTGATGATGTGCCTGATTAGGTTCTGCTGGGTTATGAGCAGAACACGCCAGTTGTTGTCCTTTAACGGGTCAAATTCTTCTCCGAATAGCCTGTGTCTTATGTATTCATCTATAAGTTTTGCAATGAGAGCTGAATTCACTTGCATTAAAGGGAAATCCCTTTGTTTTCGACCTCTCGCACTTACATGAATCACTGACACTGCATTAACCACTTTCTGGATGAATGAATTATAACTCTTGGCAGTGAAGATATCTGCAGTGACTGTGTATTCACCAAAAGTTGTCTTTTCTGTAAGTTCTTCACTGTAAAAGATATCTCCTTCGGTCTTTACCAAAGGTTTTAATTCCTCAAGTTTAGTGGGAAAAGGTTCAAGTTTTTCAATAGAGAGATCTGGAACTTTAAGCTCTGCCTCCTTTTCCTGCAGTATTATTATCCAGAATAAATCGTAATCTTTATAATTAGTTTTGAGACTTACTTTAATCAGATCCCCTACAATTTTGTTTTTTGTAGGTTCCTCTATAATTTCACCGAATGCTCCCATAAGCTGTTCTTCATAGTACTTGATAAAATTCGGATGTTCGATCACGCTCAGAATATCTAAATAAGTATCTGGTGCTTCTTTCTTGATCAGAAGATTTTCCCTGTTTCTTGCTCTCATTTCTTCATATATTGGTAGTCCTCTCCACATTATCCTCAAACCCCTTCCTATGAGCTGTTCTAGGAGAATCGATGAAGATGCAGATCTAAGTGGAACGATTACACATATATTATTGACGTCAAATCCTTCCCGTAGCATAAGAACGGATACTATAATTTTTGGTTTTTCATGCTTGTCTATGTCGAAAAGTTTTTGCTCTATTCTCTTCCACACATCCTCACTAACACTGCCTTTCCTATCCGAGTGAATCTCAAGTACTTCCTCTTCTGAATAACCTTCTTGAATGAGAAAAGAGATAACCAATGGGACGACCCAATGGTCTTCGCATACAATAAGCATCTTTGGATACTTACTAGAATCAAGTTCTGTAAATTTACTTTCAAGCAATTTAAGTTTAGAGACTCCTGCCCTAAGCATAACTTTTTGTCCCTCTGAAAGGTTTGTAACTCTCTTACTTTCTCGCTCTGCCTTAAATTCTAATGGCAAAGTACCGAACTCTTTCCTCTTGTCTATCGCAACCGTCTTGACAAGTCCTTTTTTTATTGCATCTACTAGTTCAAAATTAGCTACGATGTGCGGGAAGTAGTTTCTTGTGTGATTCTGCCCACTTCCAGTAACTACGTATGGAGTAGCGGAGAAATCTACCTGCATGAACCGAATCTTCTTGTTTCCTGAAATTCTATCTAGAGCTTCTTGCCATTTCTTTTCCACTGTCTCATCGGCATTTTTCATCTCACCCAGATGGTGAGCCTCGTCATTAAACACCACAAGATCAGGAAGATTTGATAAATAGTTCAGTTCCCTGCCCCTTAAGAACTGCTTATCTAAGTTTTCTAAAGAATGTCCCTGCGAAGTTCCAGGTGTAATTGGAAGCAATTCATTTACGGTGATGTCTGGCCTATCCAGAGGGGAATCTAATTCAGATATTTCTTCATTTTCTGCGAGGAGATGCCAGTTTGTAATTGCAATCAAACCATCGCCTGTTACTTTTTGTCCTATTTCTTCTTTCTGCGAAACACATCCTTGAATGAACCCAAAAATGCCAGCTTTGTGTGTTGGCGGGATAAGAAGCTTCTCAAATTTTTGGAAATCTGATTGTTCAACGTCTCTAGTCCCGTCTACTTTTCGTTTTCCAAGGTAAGCGTCCAACAATCTTTCATAGACTATGATTCCAGGCGCGACTATCAAGAAGTTCTTGGAATATCGTCCATTGTTATTTTCTTCGAACTTGGAGTTTAGATATTGCCAGATAAGCAAGGCGTTCATCACCCAAGTTTTTCCTGTTCCCGTGGCCATTTTTATGCAGTACTTTGGATGCTCATATTTGTCCTGTTTCAGATCGGACATGCTCATTTGTGTAAGCAATTCTGGATAAATCATTGCATACGTCTCTCCTACACTAGTAAGTTTGAGTATCTCATGAATATAGATTACGTTCAATATGGATTGCCACTGACCTTCATGAAAATTTATGTTCCTTTCGTCCGCGAATGCACCATTTGGATCCCAAAATTTCAGAAGTTCCTGAGTTATTGGAGTAACTTTATCGAGAAAATTATTCGATGTCCATAGCTGATAGACTTGTTCCGTAATTCTCTTCGCGAGTTTAAGCGGAATGTCTTTAGTACCCAGAGCTTTTATATTTACCATTAACTAACCTCTTTAACCGTTGCGCTTTCGAAGCCAAACACATCAACTGCTTTTACACAGACCTTTCTCGTTCCTGCGATTCTTGGAACAAGAAGTTTGACATTTCTATCCACTTTCAATGTTTCTTTATGGTTTTCCCTGTAATCCTGCCACTTGCTCCGGAATACCTCACCATCGTAATCTGGGTCTATGCTCCAATATTCAATTAGGCTTAATGGGTCTAATTCTATTATTTTCTCAAGCTTTTCTTTGTCTGTACTATCCAAGGGTAATGCATCGGGAGAGAGTAAAACATAGTTTTCAAGTTCAATCTCAAGTTCATTTTCTCCATCTTTTGTAACTTTATTAATAATGGGTTTTAGGTTAAGATACTGTATAGAACTGAATCTGACACTACCTTCATTTATAAGCTTTTCATAGTCAGCTTTATGCTTTAACTTTTCCAGCAGATCTGGAGGAATAACAAGCACCTCGAGTTTATCGTCGTTCATGCTGTCTATGATCCTACCAATATCTGTTTCGAAGTTCCACCCTAGAACTATTATCTTCCCCCATCCTCCCATGAACGAACCCCGAAGTTCTTGAGCTTTTTTGAGGGTTGCATATCCTGTTATTTTTGTTGGAGAGTCGACAAAAACAAGTGTATTGCTTTGTTTGATGTGTCCTAAATTTGCAGGTGTGCCATCCTGCATTGGAAACGGGAGAGCCCCATATAGGTTGATCACGACATTGGAGAGATCACCAATACGTCTAAATTGTGATTTCTCAAATTGCTCTTTCTGATAGTCTCCGATGGATTGATATAAGAATGGCTTTGCATTTTGATCAATAAATCTTTTTCTAGAAATCATACAAGCTGGTTTCCCTAAATCAGTTAAAATCCAGTTCCTACCTAGTCTCTCTGCCACTGCTCCAGTCGTTCCAGTTCCTGAGAAAAAGTCTGCTACTATACCCTTCTCAGGGCAAGAACTAGTTATAATTCTTTCGAGTAATTTTTCAGGTTTTTGAGTGTCATAGTTAAGTCTTTCTTTGCTCATGGCTTGTATATTCGATATATCTGTCCAAATGCTTTGTAGTGGAGTTCCTTTATTCTCTACCAAATAGTACTTATAATTTACCGATTTATTTTTTGATATAACAATTATCCCCTGTTCCATTGCTTTGTCTATCCTATCTTGACTCCATCTCCAATGGCAACCAGATGGTGGAGAAATGACTTCATTTCCAAATCTCCTAGGCTCACCTTGCCCAGAAGCTGTCAGCGTTACTAAACGGTATATTCCCCTTTCATCCTCGTATTTGAAAAACTGACGAATATATTCAGGATCCGCCTCCGTGTATTGCATTTCAAAATAAGTAACTGTCACCTTCGCATCCCCCATTATCCAGTCGTGAATTTGAGAATACTTATCTTCCAAATGACCGTGAGGATTGCTTCTTTTCCAAACTATTTCATTTTTAAGATTTTCCTTTCCAAAAACTTCATCCATAATCACTTTCACATAATGCCCAACATGCCAGTCAATGTGTACATAAATTGAGCCCTTCTCGTTCAAAAGCTCCTTCATTAAAAATAGTCTCGGAACAATCATTTCTAAGTACGATTTTGTTCCGTCTCTCCATGTGTCAGAGTATGCGAATTGTTCTATAACCGAGGGTTTTTGTTCAATGTCTACTGATGGAAGATGTATTTTTGTTCTATAATCTGCCTTACTGTCAAAGGGTGGATCTATATATATCAAATCCACTTTTCCTCTCATCGATGGAAGTCCAGTATCAGGGTCACCAACTAGTAGTGCCTGCATTGCAAGTAGATTATCACCATAAATTAATCTATTAAAGAAATAATTATCGTCTTGTGTTTTTACAGATTGTCCGATGAACTTGATCAATCCTCCAGTAGCCTTTGTTGGAAGCACTAATTCATTTGTCTGTAGAACCATTCTTTGTGATTTTGAAATCCCGTCAACAATTTTCTGTGCCTCTTTCTTACCTCTTTCAACGATTCTAGGTAACTCCTCAATTAACGATTTCTTTTGCCCGTTTCCACTTCTCGGGATTGATTCGGTTTTTTCTTCCTTTGTATCAACCATGTAAAACACCACAATATAGTATGCTAACTAAAACCTATTATTCGGAGAAGTAGCAACCATTGCCACTTCCAACCTCAAAATTTGTGATTCCATCAAATTTCTCCTGATAATTTTTATCTTTATCAGCGTGACAAGGAAAATATTCTGCAGGTAATTGACATTTTTGAAGAAATTCGTTTTGCACATGACATTTATAATGGAATAATTGACATCGTTTTCTTTAGCAAATGTCTTTTTCAAGTTCTTTATTTTGAACAATGGACCGAGAAACAATGTGCATTTGTTTTCAAAATTTCTAAACTTTTTAGAAGATTTAAGAAATGAATTTATTAAAATATTCACACACCCCCCAAGACATCTTTGACAGGAAACAATTCCTGAAGCCGTGGCATGAAGATCATTAAGAACCTAACCAGTAGTACAATAAAAACCATTCGATTATTAGAAAAATGGACCGGTCGGGATTTGATTAAAGTTTTAATGGAATACAAATTTCCGATACATTTT
>JAKAUD010000155.1 GCA_021827885.1 Thermoplasmata archaeon
ATCTGAAATTCTCGATTGAATATTTGAACTTTGACCGGCACTTTGAAAAATGAATAAATTGAAAATATGAATATCAAGCGTGACTAAATCTCGGCAACCTATAAATATGGGCCGTGGCATGCCAATTTATGAGGAAAGGCTTAGTTGTTTTTGGTGTATTCCTGTTGGTAATTGGTTTTCTCGCACTATTGTTTGCTGGAATACAGTACTCAAATGACATGGCAATTCTCAATAGTTCTTCAGGCCAGATCGGACTGGCCTTTGCTAACCAGACTGAGATCAACCAAATTAACCAGGCTCTTGGCACATTACAAGGAATTATGGCCTTCGGCGGAATTATTCTTATCCTAGGCACTGTAGTCACAGCTATCGGGTTCAAGGGAAAAAGCAAGAAGGAAAAGCAACAAATTAGTCCGCAGAACTAAGACTGCTGCATTCCAAAGGCCTCTGGGATCTTCCAGGAGCTGCACGGTCGACTGAACATATCCCGTTTCAGGCCTCAACTGAAGCAATTGACTCAAGAATCAGGAAAATGGGGTTCTGTTGCATTATAGGGACATGGTTGAATTCCTAAAACTCGTTGCAAATCGGGACATGAAATGAAACCCGATCCCAATTATAGGAGAAGATGGGATATATTTTAATCCTCAATGAAATTATCATTTGTTATTATGGAAACTGACGCTATTTACGAAGGAGACAACTTAGAGATAATGAGTAAATTCCCCAGTAAAAGTATCGACTTGATTTATGCTGATCCACCTTTCTTCACTAATGCAACTTATGAGGTTATTTGGCACGATAAAGCGGAAATCAGAAGCTTTGAAGATAGGTGGGAAGGTGGCATTCTACATTATATCAATTGGATAGAACCTAGATTAAGAGAGTGCCATAGATTACTAAAAGATACTGGTGCTTTCTATCTTCACTGTGACTGGCACGCAAGCCACTATTTGAAGGTTGAACTTGACAAGATATTCGGAAGAGAAAACTTCAGGAACGAAATTTCCGTGAAGAGAATCAGGAAGAACGTCCACGAACGTGAAGAGGTTAAAAGTCTGAACACTGCTTTCGATTCAATATTGTTTTATGCTAAGAGTGATAAGCACTTTATTACACCACCTATGAAGGAAGAATACAAGCCAGCTAGATGGCATGCTTTCGATGCCAATGGTGTGAGAACTGGAATGGATTATGACCTGTTCGGATACAAACCAAAAAGGGGAAATCACTGGAGATGGACTAAGGAAAGAGCAGATCAAGCAATCAAAGAGGGAATATTAAGACCAAATCCTTCAAGTGGCAAACCTGAATATCTCATTCCAGCAAGCGATCACACACTCATAACAAGTGTTTGGGACGATATTCCAGCTTATTCTTTTGAAAGCGGTTATCCCACTGAGAAGAGTCCAGAATTGTTGGAACGAATCATAAATATGTCCAGCAAGAAAGGAGACATAGTGCTAGACCCTTTTTGTGGTTGTGGCACAGCTATTGTTGCTTCCCAGAAACTAAAGAGAAACTGGATCGGGATTGATATTAGTCCAACGGCATGTAATCTGATGAGGAAGAGGATGATTCACGAATTTAGAATCAGTCCACAGGTGATTAGAGGAACAGTTGACGTGAGCTATGTTAAGAAATTAAAACCCTTTGAATTCCAGAACTGGGTGGTAACGAACAAATTCTTTGGAACGGTAAGCAAGACAAAATCAGGTGATTTCGGCATAGATGGGCTCACTCCTCAAGTTACAGGTGGCTTTCCAATACAGGTCAAACAGAGTGAAACTATTGGCAGAAACGTGATTGATAATTTCGAGACTGCAATGAGACGCATGAATAAGAAAAAAGGGTATGTCGTTGCATTCAGCTTTGGAAGGGGAGCGGTTGAAGAAGTGGCGAGAGTCAAGAATCAAGAGGGAATAGAGATCATACTAAGGACTGTACAAGACCTTTTGGATGGAAAAATAGAGTGAGGACGGAGCTTACTTTGAGTTGGCTAGAATCTCCTTGACGTCCATAAAAGCATTCTCCACATCCTTAGTTGCTGCAGTTTTTGTTGTCAAACGAGAACCATAATCGGTTTTGCTACTAGACATTGTATCTGAAATTTCATTGCATTCCTTCTTATATTCAATCAATTTATCAGCTCTTAACTTTTGGTACACTTCATACGCGGAGCCGTCTAAGATGTCATGCCTAATTTTAATATTCTCTGGCAACTTTCCAATTCTATAAGCACCATAGCTTCCCATGTTATAATACCTGAGTTTGTCCTTTTCAAGTTTCCCTCCACCCCATAGTACTCCGCTCGTACTATCAACTCCATAACTGTGAGTTAAAATATCCATGATTGGAGATATAGCTTGAGTGGTCTTCTTACTTGAAGATATGTCAAGAACGTGAAGATAATATTGTTTGTCGGGTTGTTCAAGTATGCTCTTTTTGATTCCCAGACATTTACGAATTGCACTCACTACAGTTCTGATCAAAGCACGATTCATGGCAGACCCAGAGAAATCCGTGATAAAAAATCTTACATCGTCCTTAACGTATGCCTGAATCATATCAGTTACGATTCCTAACTGTCTGGTCGTTGGAATATATCCAGCAACATCTTTTGTATATTTTGATGTTTGTATTTCTATCTTAGTTCTTTCATAGACGTCTTTAAAAACATCCTTCGAACTGATACCTGTCTGAAGCGGAGGTATAATAACACTAGCTCCAGAATCTATTTGTATCCCTACAAGACCAGAAGTTTGCAGTTCAGAAACTTTGTTGACCGGAATCAGTATGTCATCTATAGTGTGACTCTCGGGGATTCTGGTGTAAACAATATTTGGTTTATCTTTTACAACTTTTCCGCTTAATCTCTTGAACAGATCATCCGTAGTTTTAGAATCGACACCTACGCCCTTGAAAGTTGAGTAACCTAGTATCTCGCCATTAACAACCAAGTTACTGTCTTTTAACTCGTTTGTTCTCTTTACTTGGTTGACAATCTCATAATCTTTTGAAGTCATTGCATGATGAGGGGACAGAACGGTTTTTCCATCGATGGTCATCTTAGAGACATGACCGAGTGTATTTTTCATGTCTTCAGCAATCCATTCCAAGTTCATTTGACCACTTTACTTAATGAAGTACTATCAAATATAAAAGTTTACTTCATCGTTCTCTTCAATTCATGTAATATCGCACTTTCTATGAATTGACCAAGAGAAATATCAGTCTGTATTGCTCTCACTTTTGCTTCCTTTAAGACTTCTTCATTAATTCTTATGCTAGTAACTACTCGATTCATTTCGATGTAATATTGTAACAGGATATTTAATTTTTCTTGTAATATTCATGTAGCTTTGTAGTTTATACCATAAATGCTAAATTCAACTAGCTAACTTTGACTATTGTATTTGAGGCGCTACCACAATCACCATTTTATTGTCCATCACTTGAATAGTCCAGTTCAACCTAGCTTCTTCTTCTTGACGATGTATGAATCTCTCTAGGTCATCAGCCATATCAGGTAATCAATGTTTTTTCATATTTAACTTATAACATACAATAGCCATCACACAAATTGTCTTCCGGCTTCTCTCTTTCCACTATAAGTCTATTGTTAGAGAATGAGTATTTCAGGTCTCTTAGGGGATGCCCATTTAGCTTCTGATCCGGGAAATGTTTTGAATGTTCCTCAAGCTTCATAGCTTTTTTGAAAAGATTTCCGTGATAATCATAGATATACTTCCACCTGTCCAGATTGTTAAATGGGCAGAAGAAGCAACCGCTTTTCACTGGAACCGGAAGACCTTCCTTCTCGATCAGTTTGATGCATCCTTCTCTATCTATTTTGGCATCTACTAACGGAAACAGATTTGTGACATAATCTTCGATGCTCTTCTTTACCCTTTGGATTTCTCCGTAATCAATGCCGAGATACTGATAAACGTGAGATCCTAGGGTTTTATAGAACCTGAAAATTGGTCTGACTTTATAATCCCTGGTACACCATCTCCACATCTGAGACGGGATTACCTTTCGTCTTGAACATCCCTCGTACAGTCCTCCACCAGCAACATCCACCTTGATGGTCTTGAATGGGATATCATGCTTTTCCAAGTAGTCCTCTGCAATTTTGATGTGCTCATATGTTTCGGGAAGTTCAGATCCTAGATCTGCGAAGACAACCATATCTAGAGGCATTCTTTTCTTGATGAGATATATCATCAGAGCAGCTGTATTTACCCCGCCGCCGTAGCTTAATACATAAGAGGAGCTTTCTACTCTCATAAAAATCTCACATTGCTATAACATTCTGCTATTTATCTCCTGCTTATCCTGTTTTTTGACACTAATAAAGAAAGAAAACCTCATGTTAATGCATCTGTTAGTATTTTCTTGTAAGTGGCATCCAAATCTGATGGGGGGACAGGTGCGTAAAGTTTTGCCTCCACCGCTCTTCCTACATAAGTTGCAAATCTATGCTCGATTATGCTTCTTGTAATGTCTGCAGGCTTGATGGTTGTCTTAGCGATTTCTAATAATTTCTTGACTCTTTCCATTTCCCCTAACCTTGAATAAATCGCGCTGAGATCCAACCATTGCTCATTTGTCGGCCGACTTCTTAGTATTTTGTAAGATTCTATTCCATATACAATATACTTTTGAGATTCCAGAATAATTCTACCCCATTCGTTTAATTTTTCTGTCGCCCTCGAAACGTATTCTGAAGGTTTAGAAGACGATTTGAGAATTTCGTTTAAATCTTCAAAGAGTGTTCTAAGCTCTGAATGATTTATGAAAGGAACAATCTTTGCAATTTCCCTGATACTAAGCAACATTTCATCGGTAAGTATTACCATCCTGAGCTTCTCAACTTCCTTTTTTATGAGAATG
>JAKAUD010000202.1 GCA_021827885.1 Thermoplasmata archaeon
GGATCCTGGGGCTGAGAGAGTAGCAGAATCTCTCCGGACAACTTTACGACAAAGAATCTATCACCATATTTCTTTTTTGTTTCCTGCCCTATGTTGATTCTTCCCCTCTCATCCAATCTTGCTTCTTCTATCATGATGGTATAATGAGGTAAGACATGCTAATTAAGGTTGTGGGAAATAACATACATCTGTGGGAACAAATTAACCAAATCCCCGCTGGACTGTTGCAAATATAAAATGTTGGAACTAAACTGGAAAACGGAAGCTAGGAATGGGTTGCTACCTATTTTAAAAACTTATATAATCATAAAATAATGGATCTGTCAGGATTTGCTTAATGTTTTAAGGGAATACTGCACATAATGGACAATTCTCGTTGCAATTATGTGTTAGGCATGTCAAAGATCACGTACCAAAGTGAACAATACGTCTGTGAGGCTTTGCAGCGGATCAGCCTATTAAATCATCATATTTAAATATCACAATGTAATAATGTCAACCATGAAAAAAGTTGGCATAATGATTGATGACGGGTTCCATGACCTAGAACTTTGGTTGCCTTATTACAGATTTAAGGAAGAGGGCGTGGATTTTGATATTTTAGGCTGGGAGAATAGGGACTACAAAGGCGTCTATGGACTGGATTCTATCAGGCCGACCCAGCTGTTAGGCGACGGGAAAAATGATCATGATCTGATCTATATTCCAGGAGCTAAATCTCCAGAAAACCTGCTTAAGCACCCAGGGACCGTTGACCTGATAAAGACTTTTTCCTCAGGTGGTACGTCATTTGCAACAATCTGTCACAGTCCTTTGCTGCTGGGGGAAGCGGGGATGTTAGATGGCAAGGAAATCACTGGCCACCCATCGATCGAGACAGAACTCATAAAGTGGCACGCAAAATATGTAGACAGTCCCGTCGTTAGAACTTCCAAGAATATCATTTCGGGAAAGACGCATTTCCAGATCGCACAGTTCATGCCAGAAATTCTCAAAATAATAAGGGAGTGACTTTATTGACCGGCATAGGCCTCAAGACGATCCTGTTTCCTGTATTCGTGATTATCGCAATTATCCTCGGCCTGGTACTTGCAATACATCTGCCAATCGCGACAGGTCCGATCTCGACCTATGGGATACCATTTGGCCTCTTTTTCATGATATATCCGGCGATGACCAAGATTCGTATGAACGAGTTGGGAAGAAGTTTCAGGGAGGCAAAAACTATCGGTTTAATGGTGTTTTTGAACTATGCTATAGCACCGTTTCTTGTGGCGGGCCTTGGTTATTTTTTCTTCTATTTCGTTTTCCTCCACTTCGGGCTGCTTAGCCCTGCGGTAACTTCACAGGTCTTGGTAGGGATAATCCTGCTGGGTGTCGCTCCCTGCATAGCAATGGTCATGGTATGGACGAATCTCGCTCATGGGAACATGTCCAAGGCGGTTTCCTTCGTAGCCTGGAATTCCATTATACAAGTAATAACCACACCGTTCCTTGTTTACATTCTTGCAAGGACATCCGTTGTCATAAGTCCGTATTTGATCCTTGAAAGCGTTCTTTTGTATCTTGCTATTCCACTAATCGCCGGCATTCTCACCAGGAGAGTTTTACAGAAGAAGGCCTATTTCTCCAAAGTGTTGAATACTCTTGGAACGGTTCAGACACTAGCCCTTTTGTTTACTATTCTTGTAATATTCTGGAGCGAGGGAAAGGGCATTATTTCCTACCCGTCGCTGATATGGATGGTTGGGGTTGTAATGGTCGCATTTTATTTCGTCCTCTTTCATGTCGGTTATTTCACAGCGAGGAGGGCCAGGTATGACTACCCAGACTCCACGGCTATTGGATTCACAGTTTCGGCAAGAGATTTCGAGGTAAGCATAGCAATTGCGGTGGCAGCCTTCTCGTCATATCCGTACGTTGCTGTGACTACGGCAATAGGACCACTGCTTGAAATTCCATTAATGTTATTCCTGGTATGGATACAGCTGGGAAGAGAAAGCAAGCACAAAGTGGTTAGAATACAGAGAGCTGGGGTGACTGCAAAATGACGGAAGATGCCAAAGCGTGTGAAATAAAGTCTATTGGTCCTGTTAACGTCGATGATTGTGAGGAGATGTCCGAACTTCTCGGTGTTCTGGCCAATAAAACAAGGCTCACAATACTGTCGATCATGTTAAGATATGAAAGCGTGTGCGCCTGCGAGCTTCAACCTTCTCTCGGGATGCCCCAGCCCACTGTGACCACACACCTTCAGAAGCTTTACAGTGCAGGTCTCCTGAATAAAAAGAATATTTGGAGATTCACTTACTACTCGGTCAAGAAGGAGCATGAAGAGTTGTTGAGGAACATACTCAGTAGCACCCCCACTGGCCTGCTGGCACACGGCACCAGGAAAGAGCAGGAAAACAGGGGGTGATGTGTATAGTAGCAAAAAATGAAAAGAAGCAAATGAAGGGGAAAGTTGGTCTAGATTTCATATGGTTCTCCGAAAAGGAAGATAGTGATTGAAAAATAGAATACGTCGAACCGATGATTAGAGCCTATCAAGATACGTCCGCGAAATTCCATGCTCTGAACATGATCTCGGATTTAGCTAAAGGAATGGCGATGGCGGAATCGGAGCTCTTCTCAAGAAGATAAGTTGATGTGTTTGAGTTTTAAAATGGCTTGACAAGGAGAGAAAGAGAGTACTATGATGACACTCCCTGGTTAGAATTCGAGGGCAAATTCTAGAGATGCAACCAGAGATGGCTTCAAAACATGATAAACAGATTATTCATGGAATGGATCAGTCAGGATTTGCTTAATGTTTTAAGGGAATGCCACAGTCTGGCCACCTCTTCAGCGCGCTATTATTGAACACAACCTTTGTATACAATAAGCTGCAGTTGATGTATTAATGCAGAACCAAGTTTATCAATAGTTTTCGACTTCTACACCGTCTATGCCAGAAAAATGCTTGGTGTTCCTGGTGAGTACAGGTTCCTTCTTAAATTTGCAAATGCCCGCAATCATGGCATCCTCTGGATCCATTGTTATTCCGGATCTGCGTCTTTCGGCATATATCTTTCCCGCTTCTTCTGCGGATTCCATTTCAAGAGGGATTATAGGAAGTCCCTCAATCACATTGATAACTCTTCTTTTTTCCTCGCCTTGCCTTATGCTGAGAGAAATGCCGACAAATACCTCAAAAATGGTAACAGCACTAACGGAGATTGGTATCCTCTCTTGTGTCAAAATCTGAGCCTTTCGAATTGCCCTCTGGTCGGATCTCATTAAATCAATAATAAACGAGGTGTCAGCTATCATTTTTTATTGAACTCGCTTGCAACTGATCCCAGTCTTTTCCTGCTTATTTTCCTTGATTCCTTAATGCTATTAAGAATTGAATCTGCCTCGCTACTAGAGAGAAGTCCCTTCAGTTCAAGTATACTTGTCTTATTGGCTAACCTGTTGATTACATCTGTAAAGCTCTCATTTTTCATCTTAAGGTCCCTAAGTTTATGGTAGGCCTCATCGGATATTGAAATATTCCTGCTTCCCATTTGTTTTCACACACACATATGTGTGTGGATCATTTAACGTTTTCTCTCAGTTCAATAACAATTATACCTTAGCGAGAGTGACGTTTTCCACACTCACTGGCATCAAAAATACTAGCGAAGCAGCGTAGAATTACGCTTCTTTTTTGTCTTGTGAACAGGAGAATTCCAAACCTATTTGACACGACACAAATTGATCCTAAATACACGTTAATAGAGTTAATTCAACAAGATCAACGAGCTGAGAGAAAGGTACCAGCTTGTTCATACCTATAACTTCTCTTATGGGTTTGGATACTTATGGACAGGTCGGGATTTGCTTAAATTTTTAAGGGAATACCATACTTGATGCCAGTTCCAACACGCTTTCCTTAGAATCGTGTTCTACGCTCACATAATTTCTATAAAAGTGGCTAAAAGTTTAATATATATCTATAACTATTGCTAACTATGGTAACGACCATACAAATAGATGAAAAGGTGAAAGCCAAACTTGACACTCTAAAGATTCACCGCAGAGAGTCATATAATGAACTTATTTCAAGATTGATAAATTTTTCATCCCCAGAGAACGTGAGCCGCGAGACATTGATTGAAACACTTGAGATACTTTCGGACTCTGAGTTTCTGAAAGGAATAGAAAGAGGAATCCAGGACATTGAAGCAGGGAAGATAAGACCACTTAGTGAAGTAAGGAAGGAGCTGCAATAAGCTTGACATATGAGGTGTACCTTACCTCTGAAGCTGAAACGTTTCTAAAGAAATGTGACAAATCAGTAAGAGACAGGATCGTTAAGAGACTAACAACTCTAGGCAACGATCCAGAGGCAGGAAAACCACTCACTGCTGTCTTGGCCGGACTGCGGAGTCTAAGGATCGGAGATTATAGGGCAATATACGAGATAAAAAACTCAGAGTTACTCATTCTGGTGATAAAAATAGGTCACAGGAAAAATGCTTATGATTAATTTCTAACTGATAAATTGATAAAACGCTATTTTTGGATCAAGGAAAGGGTCAGTCAGGATTTGATTAATGTTTTAAGGGAATACTAATGATGATTCAATTTTCCGAATGTCAATCCAACCATGAATATGCATCAGATCTTATTGCAATTCTTACAACTTTTATCGTTTCTTCTTCGAGGTAATAGATAACTCTGTAATTTCCAACCCTTATTCTGAAATATGAGTGTCTATCCCCAGAAAGTTTCTTTGTATCGAGCCTGTTAGATTTGTTGTTAGGATCTTCTGCTAGCTCTTTCAGCTTCTCCCTTATTCTCCCCTGCTCCTTCTTCTGCAGATCTTTGAATTCTTTGGAAGCAGAACTTGAAACTAGGATTT
>JAKAUD010000002.1 GCA_021827885.1 Thermoplasmata archaeon
CTTCTTTTTTTCCTTTCTATCCTATACATTTATCCACTCCTTCTCTCCTCCAAAGCCTGACTAGGAGCAGCGAGAAAGGGCTGACCATGTAGGAATTTTACTATTCAGTCAGGCCACAGGAAAGAATAAAATGTTGCCAATAGGGATAGATACTCATGAAAGGGAACGCTGTGTGGAAATTCAGAGCGAAAAAGAGGCGACAATGTGGAGGGGAAGAATAAAGAACAACAGGGGAGGTGTTCAGATTCTTCTCGAGAAGATCAGAACTGTTGAGAGGAGCAACTCCTAGGAAGTAATCGGAATATTCATGAACTCCACAGGAAACTATCACATTCAGGTAAAATACTTCCTTGAGAACAACGGTTTTTCCGGGAGAATATTCATGGTAGATGCAAGGAGGACGGAGCATCTTAGGAAGGTGATGAACCTTGGAAAGGAGAAATCAGATCCGGAGGACGCGCACATACTTGCTTCCGTCCCGTGGAGAGATATTACATACAGAGAAAGATGGAATCACATCAGGAATGAGCCCTTTGAATTAATCAGGATGAGGGAAGTGATAACGGCAAACGTTACCAGGATTGTGAACTATATCACTGCTGACTTGGAAGTGGTGTTCCCCGAATTCACAGACCTTGTGGTAATAGTTTCTAAGAAAGGTATGGAAATCCTTGAGAATTTTATAACCCTTGACAACATCTCCAGTCTTTCAAAGGGTAAACTACTGGACCTTAAGAAGAAGGAAGGCGGGAATCATTATGGTGTTGAAGACACTGAAAGATTGATAGATTCAGCGAAGAATTCGATAGATGTTCCCGAGAAGCAGGGAGTTTTTACATTCAGAATAAGTATGAATGTCTATAGGCTAAGGAATGAGATGGTAGCCCTTAATAATGTGGAGAGGGAGGCAGAGATAATGCCCGAAGAGAACAGTGATGTGGAGTGCCTAATCGAGATGAAAGGCATAGGCAAGATGAACACCTTCACAATTGTGTCGAGATAGGAGGCATAAACCAGCTCAGCTATTCTATAAAGCTGCAAGCTTATGGAGGGAAAGTCTCTCATATATCTGGATCGGGTGTAAGCATACACGCTAAATGAATAACAAAGATCAGGAATCCTCATCTATTTAATGCCATATATGAGTCTGTTGTCTCTCTCGTTGCAAATCGCCCTCCACAGTTCAAGGAGATATTCACCAGAGAGATCAGTAAAGGAAAGAAACCAACTCAGGCATACATAGTGGTGGGTAAGAGACTCCTACATTACGTATATTCGATTATGAAGAATCATATGCCATACAGAGAAAGATTACCACTTATGGAGAGCACTGTATTAACTCAGACATCTCTATGAATCTACCTACTTAACTACTGTAATAGGTACATCAAATCTATTATAGGTGCTTCTTACTCGTGGATTAACCACAACATCCTATCCGTATACCGAGTGAAGTAGGGAAGACACAAGCTGCACTACGGGGATTTGCCTCAATATCAACATCGTGTATCCCTGGCCAAATAAAATGTTATACCTGGTTAAAAAGAATTACAAGAACACTAGATTTAGATCGTGCTCAAGAAAGGATTTGTATACCGCTGCTAAGTAACGATTTATTCCCCTTCCGGATCCAATTTTGTTTGTATAGGGAAAACCAACCAACTGTACTTTTTCTAGCGTTTGCTTTTTATCAACGTTACTGATAATTAGGCCTCATTTAGATTGATTTGCAAATAAATACGCATCTATCAAGTTGTGGTTTAAAGAAATCCATTTGATTGATGGAATTGGCAACTTGGAGCACTTGGTAACCCGCGTTTATAAGCATATTCTTAAGCTCGAGTACGCTATATAATATAATCTTGGATTTGAAACTGTCTGTATACTCAAGGTTACCGTTCTTCTTTCGAAAATATCTGTGTTCTGATTCGACGTACTCACTAAGAGGATCAACTTCCTGGTTTACCAAGACCACTGAATCACCAAGGTCATTCCAGAAGCGTCTTATTGGGAAATTGATAATATATTCTCTGGTCCACGTTTCAATTATAAGTACGGTCCCGCGCTTCGTTACTTTCTTTAAGTGCTTCAAGAACTTCATGTCTGTTTCTTTATCCTCGTAACCAATACTTGTCCACCAGTTGATAACAAGTTGCGGTCTATGATTTAATATTAATCCATCACTGGAGAACATATCTCCCACCACGAATCGCGCGGTGGTAGAGTTGTATTCGGCTTTTTTTCTAATTGCATATTCAATAAATTTTTCAGAAAAATCAATTCCAAGAACATTAAAGCCAAGCAGAGACAGTGGGATAGAGAGCCTTCCTATTCCACATGGAACATCTAAAACTCTACTAATCTCCGGGAAATTGACTTTAACATAACGTGAGAGCTCCCTAGCTGTATCTATACCTTCTTTCCAACGACTTTCAAATTCCTCAATATATAAGTCTGACACCCTTTTGTAGTTATTTATCCAGTTCATAATTTCTCCATTTAAAAGCGACAGTCATAACTTAACACTGTACCGAACTGATGCTATTCTTATTTTCTCACTATAAGACGGGGCATCCCAAACAACTTCTTTTCCGGACAAGTGATCAGACCATCTCTTAAGATCTTCTGTGTACATCAGCTCGATCAAACTTTCGAATGAAGTCTTTGGTGTCCACCCTAAGAATTTACGAGCCTTTGTGTTATCGCCTATCAGGGCATTGACATCATTAACTCTCTTAAGGGCTGGGTCAATAGACACATATTCATCCGTGGAAAGACCCGCTTTTTTGAACACTAAATCTACAAACTCATTGACAGAGTGCCCTATTCCTGTGGAGATCACGTAACTATCTGGAATAGATTGTTGGAGCATCAACCACATGGCTTCAACATAGTCCCCAGCAAATCCCCAATCCCTTATGGTGTTAGTATTCCCTAAAAATAGCCTATCTTGAAGCCCTAGCTTTATTCTTGCAGCGGCATTAGTTACCTTTCTCGTTACAAATTCCAATCCACGAATAGGGGATTCGTGATTAAATAAAATTCCATTGGCAACAAACATCCCATATCCTTTTTTGTATATCTCACCTATCCAGTAAGAATAAAGTTTCGCAGCTGCATATGGACTTTCTGGAGAGAAAATAGTATTCTCCAACTTCAAAGTCAATGTCCCGTTCCCATATAGTTCACTAGTTGACGCCTGGTATATTCTTGCATTGGAATTTAAGGTTCTTGCTGCCTCAAGAACCCTAGTAGTACCAAGTCCCGTGACATCGGATGTAGATATAGGCTCTTCAAACGAGCGTCCAACAAAACTTTGAGCAGCCAAATTATATATTTCATCTGGGTCAGAATATTTGATCGCTTCCATAATAGAACTTAGGTCTGTGAGATCCATAGGAATAAGTTCAATGTCTTTTAACACATTAACATAGTTAAGGCGCCAAAAATTAGGAGTAGAAGTACGTCTAAAGGTTCCGTAAACATCATAACCTTTGCTCAATAAAAACCTTGAAAGATACGCACCATCTTGACCAGTTACGCCGGTAATTAAGGCTCTCTTACTCATGATCCACCTAGATCTGTTTGAAATAGTTATTTATTTCTAAGCATACTTCAGCGATATCACTCTCTTCCAACAGATTTCCTGACGGAAGATTTATTCCTCGTAAGGACAATTCATCCGCTACCGGAAAATTTTCATTACTATATCTTTGCATGTAGTACGGTTGTTTGTGAATTGGATAAAAAAATGTTCTAGATTCTATCCCTTTTCTCCTTAGAAATGTCATGAGGCTGTCTCTATGTTTTTGACTCACTAAAATTGAATACATCCAGTAGACATTCTTTGCCCAACTCTCCTCTACTGGAAGAACCAAAATATTTTTATCTGAGAGTTTCCGAAGTAATTCATTATATATCTTAGCATTTGTTCTTCGCTTTTCGACCAGTCGGTCTATTTTTCTCATTTGCGAAACTCCTAAAGCCGCTTGCAAGGCAGACATCCTGTATCCGTAGCCTAGTTCTTCGTGCCAGAAATGCTTTCCCGCTCTACCGAAAGCATGGGCCCTCAACCACGCCATTCTTTCAGCTAAATCTTTGTCGTTGGTAACGTTCATTCCACCTTCGCCCGTTGTAATAATCTTATTCGCATAAAAACTGAAAGAGCCTACATTACTGAATGTTCCTACCTTTTTTCCATTAACCTCTGCCCCGTGTGCTTCAGCGGCATCTTCAATTACCAAAAGGTTGTTCTCCGTTGCTATCTCATTTACAATTATCATATTCTCTGGGTGCCCATATATATGAACAGCCATAATTGCTTTAGTATTATTTGTTATCTTATCGTTTAGGGTTTCAGTGTTCATAGTCCAAGTACTCATGTTTGCATCTACTAACCTCACTCTTAATTTCAAATATTCTGCTGCATTTATAGTTGCAATCATTGTAAAAGTTGGCATAATTATTTCGTCACCTTCTCTTAAATTCATAGAAGCTAGAGCTAGGTGAAGTGCCGTTGTTCCACTGTTAGTAGATACGCCATATTTGGCATCCTGATAACTCGAAAAGGCTCTTTCAAAGTTTAAAACTTCTTCTCCCAGAGAACTAACCCATCCAGAATTCAGACATTTTGTAACCGAGGTAACATCATCGTCATCAATCAATGGGGAACTGACAGGTATTCTTATATCCATATATAAATATAGCTTGCCATTTAATATATTTTTAGGAGATTGAGGATGTCAACTATAAGTTGAATCTGTAGTGTTCAATACATCTTTTGATTTGTTCA
>JAKAUD010000220.1 GCA_021827885.1 Thermoplasmata archaeon
TTTGGATTGAGTGTGAGGACTGTAATATTTCCAAAAGAAGAAAAGTATTAATAAATTTTCTTTGGGTTCAATCAACTAAAGACTTATGAAAATTGGAGAGACACCGAGTAACAATCCGACAACAAAGCTCATAACAATGAGAATCAGGACTGAAATGACTGCTATTAGAAACCCTCCAGCCATTCCAGTATTGTATGTACTGCCTATGAAATGAATTAAAGCGAGGAAAGCGATCAACAGTGCAAGGAAGAAACCGATAACGGCAAGGAACAGGCCGAGGATGATGGACAAGATTAGAAATATGACGATGAAATATATGGGGGCTATTATTGCCACAAAGAGGGCCTTTCCAGCAGTCGATGACTTGGTTACTAAGTCCGCAGCAAAATATATGGCTATCGCGTTAACTATTACTGAAAGTATTATGAAAAGAACGAGATATGAGACACTGGGTAGAGTGAGATTATGTCCAGCATATGACAAAACAAAATAATTGTTCATCATAGTACAACTGGTCAGTCCATATAAAGATTTATATCTTACATTCTTATCAAATTTGTACAGTCAGAATAGCCTTAGATTTTACCCTATTGTCCCAATTCCTCCAGTTTTTTTGATGGTAAATTCTCATTCACTTCCAGCAAAGGAATTGAAAGAATGGGCACATATTTAAAGAACCAATCGGATTTTGATGACACATAATCATTCCTGTGATGGAAACCATAAAATCATGAATAAGAGATCACTTCCGTATTGGAATGAAAGATAGATTGCAATGGATCAGAGCCAAAAAATTATGGGCATTCATGATACTTCCCTTAACAATCATCATAGCGCTTATATTAGTTTCAACTTTTATTTTCCCGATATTATACTCAAACAATTCATCAGGCAGCCATGGGAATAACGCACCCCCATCGGGAAATGCGAGTATGATACAGATGTCGGGAAATGTTCCATATTTGATATCCAACAGTTCATATTCTTCAGATTCTGCAAAGGTTGCAAACGCTTCCACAAATCAGGTATTGAATCTGGCACTTTACCTAAATTTTACTCACATATGGTTGCTCAAATGGTATGCAAACGAGGTCAACAATCCCAGTAGCATCTTCTTTCATAAATATCTGAATCCGCAGGAATTCAGGGATATATTTTATCCAACCCAATATGAAATCAGCTTGATTGAAAATTACTACATCAAGCAGGGTTTTTCTGTATGGTCTTATCCTTATGCGCCAACTGTCATCGTGATCAGGGGAAACATTGGGTTGATAGAGAAAACATTTCATGTTGTGGAATACGAGTACAGATTCAGCGGGAACAATGCCGTGTTCTTAACAAATACCGCCAATCCATGGATCCCAACAGAATTTCTCCCAGAAATATTCCATGTCTATGGACTCAGCTATGCCTCTTACGCACTCTACACTCAAGGGCCAACATTTTCATTGAAAAGGGAGCTGAGAGTGGAGAACCCCCAGATAAATGTTTCAGGAAATTCATGCACCCTGACTCCAAGGAATATCTATTCGTATTATGGTTTGAACAAAATATTCAAAAAAGGTTTCAGCGGCGCTGGAACAAAGATAGGAATACTGGGAGTAGGTGAGTCCATTGGCATGAATTCCGTTACCGATTTTTGGTACACCTACAACATAAGCAATCCAAATACGAATCTGATAAATCTTACAGTTGGGGGAACAAATAATTATGCACAGGGTTTTGAAGCAGATCTTGATTTGGAATGGGCAGGAGCCATGGCACCAAACGCTACAATATATGATGTCATGCAACCCTTCAACCTGACCGGCATTGGAAATAATGCGGTGAATTTCGAACTATACTATATGCTCAATGTAGTTGATCCAAATGTAGTAACTGGAAGCTGGGGTGAACTTCAATTCCATCATGACAGGGGGTTTGCAGAAATCTATAATAATATAGGTTTGCAGGCGGTGGTGGAAGGAATCAGTATTTTCCTTGCCACGGGAGACAGCCACAATCTTGGCTACCTGACAGTCATGGATTCCAGGTACATTATTGGAGTCGGAGGCATATATCCTCTCCTAAATAGCAGCGGGAGTATAATGAGGCAGTATGCATGGAATAACCCCACACAATATTGGTATGGTGGACCATTGGGTTCCGGTGGAGGTTCTAGTTTCTTCTATAGAATGCCATCTTATCAAAGGAATGGTCTTATCAAGGTTAATGGAATCAATAATCATCGGGGTTTGCCAGATATTGCAATGCCCGCTTCAGAACTCGTAGTCTTTGCAAACCGATCAATTTTCGATGGATCTGGAACAAGCTTCGCCACCCCAATCGTTGCGGGAATGTTCGCTTCAATAGAGAGTGCGATGAATGGAACCGGCAATGGCTCGGGAAGGCTTGGATGGATACAGCCTGTTCTTTATAATTTGGGATATGGCAAAACTTACGGTTATGAGGCGTACTTGAATGCAAGCTATCTGCAACCGGGTTCATGGACTAATGCTGGACAATATCTTGGAGCAGGTTGGAATCAGTATACGGGCATTGGGGGCATTAACAGTTACAACCTTTATATGGACATTAAGGAGTATTTTTCCGTCCATGCGTTTTTTCCCGGAATGCCTAGCGGAGTAGGACCTGATGGCATAATTGGTGGCTCCATTAGAATCTCATAGAATTGTCATTTTCGGGGTTGTCGTTTTCGATGCAAGGAAAATACTATAAATGCGAGAACCGGGATTTGAACCCGGGTTAAGGGCTTGGGAAGCCCCTGTGATGACCGCTACACTATTCTCGCTTTTTCCTACCTGAATTTTGTAGGTGTTAAATAGATTTCTCATACGAATCCATGGTGAATCATTCATTAATTGATGCAAAGAATAATGGTTAGTTTCCTCTTCTCTGCTTTTCTATTTCCACTGGACTCCAATGTTCACGCGAATAGGGATAAATGCTCGAAGCCTTCTACAAAATGGTTCAAAGTGATCCTTCTGGTAGAATGGATTCCATTTCAACAGGTAATTTACAAAGAACTTTTAAGTTAAATTTCAGCCTTATTTGAAAAATAAAAAAAGGGTATGGTTTAGTACCATCCTCTTGCTTTCATTGCATCCGCAACTCTTCTTACAGATATAACATAGGCACCCATCCTTGGGTCAACCTTGTAATTATCTGAAGTTTCAAGTACGGCCCTTGCAGCGTCTGTCATTATCTTGTCAAGTTTATGGTAGACCTCGTCCCTTGTCCAGTAGTATCCCTGTTCATTCTGGACCCATTCAAAGTATGAGACAGTAACTCCTCCTGCATTCGAGAGGAAATCCGGCAGAACAAGGACATTGTTCTTGTAAAGGATCTCATCGGCATCAGGTGTTGTTGGTCCGTTCGCAAGTTCCAGCACGATCTTTGCCTTTATCTTTGAGGCATTTTTCCCTGTTATCTGATTCTCGATTGCGGCAGGAATCAGGACATCCACGCCAAGTTCAAGCAGTTCCTCGTTTGTAATATTCTTTGTTCCTTCAAGTCCCTGTACTGTTCCCTTTGTCTGCTTCTGCTTGAGTACCTTCTCGAAATCAAGGCCATTCTCAGAGTAAATTCCTCCAGTTGTGTCGGATATGGCGACAACCTTTGATCCAAAGTGCTCTTTCACTAAGGTCATTGCAAACTGCCCTGCATTTCCAAATCCCTGAATTGCAACAGTTGCCTTTGAAAGGTCAACATTCTTCTTTGCGGCTCCAACCTTCAGGACATACATTCCTCCCTTGGCTGTTGCGTCTCCTCTTCCTTCAGATCCCCAAAGGGTGAGCGGCTTTCCGGTTATGAATCCCGGAGCTGGGTGCCTTCTTATCGTCTCAAACTCGTCAAGCATCCATGCCATTATCTGTGGGGTTGTATAAACATCAGGTGCCGGGACATCTATTTCAGGTCCAAAAACATCGTACAGTGCCCTGATGTATCCTCTACTGAGTCTTTCCAGTTCGCCCTGGCTGAGTTCCTTCGGGTTGCATATGATTCCGCCTTTTCCTCCGCCAAGAGGTATATTCACGACTGCTACTTTCCATGTCATCCATGCGGAGAGAGCCTTTACGGTGGACAGTGTTTCTTCAGGATGGAACCTGATTCCTCCCTTTGCAGGGCCCCTGGCCATGTTGTATTGCACTCTGAATCCAGTGAAAACCTTGGTTTTCCCGTTGTCCATCTTAACTGGTATACTGACCTGGACGATTCTTTTTGGCTGTCTCAATATTTCTAGAGCCTCTGGCTCCAACTTCATAACCTTTGCAGCTTTTTCCAGCTGTTTAACGGCTATGTCAAACGAATCTAAGTCTTCTGGCATATTATCACCATTTTCTGGTGTCGGGTTATCATAGGATTCTAATTTAAGGTTTCCACTGACTATTCAGCGGAAGAATCCAATCACAATCCCCTGTGGATTCCTTTATGCGATGTACAGATAGAATGTGGGATAAATGGAAACACACACCATTATAAATTTGTCTGGGATTCATGCAGATGGATGGAAACGATAAACTATTTTCGGGAAAAAGTGAAATTTATTCAAAATTCAGGCCTGTTTATCCAAAAGAAATAATTCAAACTCTAACAAACAAGTATGGCTTGACGGGTTCAATGACAGTGGCTGACATAGGATGCGGCACAGGAATACTTTCCAGGATGTTCCTTGAAAACGGCAACAAGGTGCTATGCATAGATCCCAACGAAGAAATGCTTGAGATTTGCAGGAAGGGTTTATCAGGATATGAAAAAGCAACGATAATGAAGGGATATGCAGAAAAGACCGGACTGGAGGATCACAGCGTCAATGTCATCACCGCAGGGCAGTCTTTTCACTGGTTCAATGTGGATAAGACCACCAGGGAATTCAGGAGGATCCTCAGGGCACCAAACATGGTTGCGCTCATCTGGAACGACAGGGACAACAAAGACAATTTCACTTCCGAGTTCGAAAATGTTGTGTCAAAATACAGCAAGGGTTACCATGGAACCGGAAGTTCAGCAATATCGGATGATCTGATTTCCCAGTTCTTCAACTGGTCATATGGATACTATCAATACCCAAACTTTCAGGAACTGGATTTTGATGGTTTGGTGGGACGGTATTCATCAGCATCCTACAGTCTTTCTGCGGAAGATGAGAAATATTCTAAAACTATTTCTAGCCTGAAGGAGGCGTTCAACACCTACGAAAAGAATGGGAAGGTTGTCATCAAGTACACCACCAAACTCTATGTCGGAAAAATAATCTGAATACGAAAGTGGAAATCCAGATAGAATCTGAGTTTCCCTTTCTTTCAGTGCGTCATCTTGTTTCCAATATGATTGAATTTTCCATTATGGAAAACAAGGGGTTTCTTTTCAGGATCGTAATATGCTGTCATCACCTTTCCGATAAATGCAGCATGATCTCCGACCTTGAATTCATCAATCACCACACATTCAAAGTTAGAAATGCAATTGTCTATCAGAGGCGGAGATATATACCGGGATTTAAATGTCTCAAAGTTTGCCAGTTCAAATTTATTGTGTGTTGAAAGAGAATAGTTTCCTGCAATATGGGCGAGTTCGCCCTGCTCATCGGTGCAATAGCTCAGGCCATATTCTCCGGAATCGTGAATCAATGCATACGTTTCCCTCTCATAGCCTACAAACACTGCCATCAGAAAAGGATCAAGGGAAACCCTGAGGGACCATTCTGCAGACATCACATTCACTTTATCGTTGTGCATGGAAGTAACGAGAGCTACGGTTGTGGTAAAATAACCCTGTGCCTCTTCAATGTCTTCAATTCTCATAAACGAGGATAGGTCTTGTGTATAAAAGTGTATTTTATGGAAATTAAATTCTATGTTCTTCATCCACTTTTTAATTCAGTGATCAAAATCACGCAACTGTTTTCATGATTGCTTTCCAATCGTATGGCGCTTGACCAAAGGTGTTTCATTTTTTCAGACGTGTTCCGAAAGGTTAGGCTTTAGGTATGTACTAAGCAAAGAACAATTTCTCGTATATTAGACATTAGAAAAGAAACCAGAGGAAGAGTCAACTTTGTTCTTGACGGCTCTTGCTACGACATCTTCTAATAATCCCTCATTTTTCCGTAGTAGACCGCGTGTGGCAGTATTGAGTCTGAATGGTTCCAGCGGTATTCCCTTCTCCTTCCTAAGAATTCCCATTCGTTCCATGTACGATACATATGAATCTATTTCCTCATCCTTAATCTCTACCTTAAATTCGTTATACAGGTCCTTAAACCGATCAACCAGATCTCTCTTGGTCAAATATTTTTCATTTACTCTAAAAATTCTTCCCGAAGCAAGCAATATTGTGACGGCGACAGCGGGATCAACCCATTTCATAGTCAGTTTAGGAGGGAGTAGACCTCCTCTCTCCAACCTCTGATTTGAGGTTTGCTCAAACCACCTCGTCAGTGCATTGTCATTATGACGGCAATAGCATAGCGAGCATTCAGATTCTCCGATGTTTTGGGTAGACTTGACTTTGTTACGAGAAATATAAGGTATTCCAATTGCCTGTTCATCGGGGTTCACATTCTCTAAAGTCCAAATCACAATGCCAATTTTCTCATTTACACTCTTGCCAAACTTATCAATATAGTCTATCAAGCCTGTCGCCCCAGAGCTTGGTAAGAAAATGGCGAACTCGATCCGATCTTTGTTAACCTTTAATCCGTTTCCTTGATATGTTGGGATCTGGTCAATGAGTAAAGCGCCATCATCATTCTCGATTAATTTTCTTGTATCTGAAATCTTTTGAATTAAGTCAGAAATGAGTTTTTCATTATCACTATACTGTGACTTTACCTCCACGAATACTGGAACAAAGGAGCCTCTCTTCATCTCGTTTGTGTCAGCGATAACTATATCCCACGACCCTTTGTTTGATCGGTCAGATTTAATGCTCATTTCTGAGGAAGTGTACCTATAAGTATGGTTAACATCACTCCTGCTAAAACCTGCATATAGAATGTATTTCATTTTAGAGTGACGTAGCTCAGTCTTTGCGTGTTCAAGTCTTGTTGTTATGGCCGAAATGTCCATTTAAATGTCCAACCAATTTTCCTTTATTCTAAAAAAACGTTCGATTCCATAATATATTTCTATGATATCGGCAAGATTTGATTCTGTCGTAGGATTCAATATTAATTCTCTTTGCTGAATACTAACTGCATATGAAGAAGTAACACTGATCTTTTCTTTATCAGATAACTCTCTTTGCAAATTGAAGTGATACGTTCCATCGTCTTTATTTCCACCATATGATGTGAAACTGGTGCCCAGGTATTTGATTAATTTATCTGCCAATTTCTCTTTATCGATACTTTCTGAGTCAATGGAAATATAGAATGGGGCTCTCTCAATAATCTGTATCGGAATATCTGGTATCACAGATATCTTAACGTTTTTCACTTTTTCAACAATCGCCTTGTGGTCCCTTATTGCGATCTGCGCAATCTTGTTTGCAATTTCCAAGCCATATTCAAATCTTGAAAAGAAGATTAGTCCATTTCCATAAATGGATATTTCATCAGAATTTGGTCTGTGAAGTAGAATCTGATAGGGTCTGATTCCCTCTTTCCAATCATTTTCAAGTCTTTCTTCAATTAACCTCTCGCGTAAATCGTAGTGATCATCCTTGAAGTAGGACTGAAACTTTTCTGCTCCCGCCCTATATTCTCTTAGCACATAGTTACTGTAATCATCCTTAGAAAGTGCGATGCTGTAAATAGATTCAGATCGCAAAGGGATGGGCTTTATCCCTAAGTATTTTAGGAGGGCTTCTCCTTTCTTGTAATCTCTGCCAGATCGTTTGTTAAAATAGCCAAAAGCGACACAGTATTTTGAACCCTCGCACTTAAGCATCACATCAGAACCGAATACATAATGATCGTCTAGACTTTTCAATAAGCTATCCGGGATTGATAGCCTTATCAAGGAAGAGTTTACCTTTTCCACGGAAACAGCAGACGGTATGTCTTCTGGATCAAAAATCACAGGCCATACGAAAAATTTGTTAAAGCCGCTTCGTCTTTTAGGATTCAGCTCTTCAAAGTTGTCTTTTGTTATCATATCATTACACACACACTTAAATTATAAATTTTACTAACAGAGCCTATATTAAATACCTTCCTTAAATCAAAAGACCCAATTTTACGATCGTATAATTTGTATTCTTCTTCTGGCATTTTAAAATCTATAATAGTAGAATTAAAATAAAGTTTTGCTACATAATGTTGGGTATCCCCTTGGTCTAACGGGAAGCATCGAAGGCATTCAAGGTACCGAAATATCATTTACCATTGTTCACACTTCACAAAAAAATTGTTTCATTTCTTGAGTACTACTCCGGCCACCCTGGGTGATAAGCACTTTTCGGGAATCCATTAAACTGGATGTGAAGCATCAATGATTTATGGGTTCAGCGCCATTTTTCGTTTCAAAATGCATAAAATCGTATTACAAAAAACTCATTTGGGAATTCCCTCAGGTTTTAAATATGAAGGTTAACTGATTAATTTGTATGGATGCTGGAAATTTTCCTATGAAAGAGTTACTGGAGATTTCAGGGTTCACATCACCGCATCCCGAAAGGATTCTTGGGCCAAGGATAGTGAAAGGAGAACTGCATATTCTTTTTTATTCGCCCATAAGCAAATCGGCATGGGTTGAAGCGGGAGGCAGGAAATATGAATCTGAATTTTTGGGAAAAGGCATCTATCGATGTAAAATTCCTTTGAATTTAAAGGATAATTACAAGATATGCTTTACGGACGAATCCAGAGCTATTTCAGCCATGCATGATCCATACATGTTCGCTCCCCAAATAGGGCAAAGTGAAATCGCCGATTTCAGGCAGGGCACCCTTTACAGATCATATGAAATATTTGGAGCCCATATGATAAGATACCCACAGTGCACCGGCATCAGGTTTGTCGTTTGGGCTCCGAACGCACTTGCAGTCTCTGTAATTGGAAACTTCAACCACTGGATTCCCGGGTTTCATCCGATGATAAATGTCAACGATTCGGGAATATGGGAACTCTTTATACCGGATATTCAAGATGAAACTTACAAATTTGCAATAAGAACCGGGGACGGAACAATTATAGAAAAAACCGATCCGTATGCATTTTACGCCGAATTGAGGCCAGGCACCGCTTCACGCTCATTCCAGTCAAAACACGAATGGCACGATAAGGAATGGGTGGAAAAACGCTCTTTCATGGAACATCAAAAGAACAATATGTCAATCTATGAAATGCATCCTGGCTCATGGATGAGGGGGGATGGCGGTGCATTCCTGAACTACAGGGATATGGCAGAACCATTATGCAGTTACGTGAAAGATATGGGATTCACTCATGTGGAGTTCCTTCCGGTAATGGAGCACCCTCTTGATGAATCATGGGGATACCAGGTTGTGAATTATTTTGCTCCCACATCAAGATTCGGCAATCCCGATGATTTCAGGTATCTTGTGGACTGCCTCCACATTGCAGGGATAGGTGTCATACTCGACTGGGTTCCCGCCCATTTCCCGCAGGATCAGTACGGCCTCTCATTCTTCGACGGTACGCCCTTATTTGAGTATGGTGATCCAAGGAAGGGACTTCATCCGGACTGGGGAACAAAGATATTCGATTACAGCAAGGGAGAGGTCATCAGTTTTCTCATATCAAATTGCATCTACTGGCTGGAACAATTCCATGCGGACGGCATAAGGATTGATGCGGTTTCATCCATGCTTTACCTTGATTATTCGAGAGGACCGGGAAACTGGGTGCCAAACGTGAATGGGGGAAGGGAAAATCTGGAGGCAATAGATTTTTTTAAACGCCTGAACGACACCGTGCATAAGAGGTTCCCCGGAGCCATGATGATTGCCGAGGAATCCACGGCATGGCCGGGGGTCACCGCAGATATACCAGCCGGCGGACTTGGATTTGATTACAAGTGGAATATGGGTTGGATGCATGACACCCTTGAATTCTTTTCATCTGATCCCATCTACAGGAAAGACAACATGAACAGGATAATATTCAGCCTGTCGTATGCATTTTCCGAGAGGTTTATCCTCCCTTTTTCCCATGATGAGGTTGTCCATGGAAAGGGATCGCTGCTTGGCAAGATGCCGGGAGACATAGAATCAAGGAATTCCAACCTGAGGCTGTTGATATCGTACATGTTCTCATTCCCCGGAAAGAAGCTTCTCTTCATGGGGGCGGAATTAGGAATGATGCCCGAGTGGGATTTCAAATCTTCACTGATCAAAATGGCAGAAATTCCCCATGAAACGCCTCTCCAATCCCTCATAAATTCGCTGAACAGCCTCTATTCAACACTCCACCTTGGTGAAACCGACTTCACGCAAAAGGCATTCCAGTGGATAGATTTCAGTGACACCACCAATACGGTCATATCATTTATCAGGAGAAATAATGAGGCTGAAACAATGCTGGTTTTTATATTTAATTTCGTGCCTGTTCCAAGGACGGGATACAGGATAGGCATCCCGGAGAAAGGCAGGTATCGATCAATATTCAATTCCGATTCACAAACCTTTGGAGGAAAGGGTTATCAGGAGAGGCATGTGGTTGTTTCAGGGGAAACTGAAATGCATGGTTTCCCATGGTCGCTTGTTCTGGATCTTCCTCCGCTGTCGTGCTTAATTTATATGAAAGAAAAGGAGGAGATGAAATGAGGAAAGAGGATTTTTCAGGAGAGATAATAATTGACAGGATCTGGCCAGGCGTGGATCATGGTGCAATTCCAGCAAGAGGGCAGCACAATTTCCAGCAGGAAATCAGGTGCAGGATATTTTCCCATGGAACCGACATGATACGCGGCCAGCTGAATTACCTTGAACCGGGTTCCGTGAGGTGGAAGAATGCCCGGATGAAACAGGGAGAAAATGATTCTTACAGCGCCTTCATTAAATTAGGCCATGAGGGGATATACCGGTTCTACGTTGAGGCATGGTTTGACGATATCGGCACATGGTTCAGGAACCTGGAAAAGTGGAAGGATTCCGGTGAGGATATCTCACAGGATATTGAGGCAGGCATAGCCCTTTTCAAAGAAATAAGAAAGAATGCCACAGCGCATCATGCAGGGAAGATAGATGCAGCTATAACCGAATTGAAGGAAAAAAGAGATTTTCAGAAGAACCAAATGGATGCAATAGGCAATCTCATATTGAAATATCAGGACAGGCGTTCAAGAACAAGAAGCGAAAAATACGAGATCAATTCTCTCGGCCGAAAAGCGTATTTTGGTTCATGGTACGAAATGTTCCCCCGTTCCCAATCATCCATTCCGGGAAAACATGGAACCTTCAGGGACTGCATAAAGCGGCTTCCCGACATAAAGGAGATGGGATTTGACGTGATCTATTTGCCGCCAATTCATCCAATAGGCAAGACAAACAGGAGGGGAAAAAACGGGGCGATGCCAGCGTCACGGGGAGATCCCGGCAGTCCATGGGCTATCGGCAACATCCATGGCGGGCACAAGGCAATCAACCCCGACCTCGGAACCATGGAAGATTTCAGGGAACTTGTCAGCGCAGCATCGAAAGAAGGCATTTCCGTTGCGCTTGACATTGCGCTTCAATGCTCTCCCGATCATCCGTATGTCAGGGAACATCCGGAATGGTTCTACCGGAGGCCGGATGGATCGATCAGGTACGCGGAGAACCCTCCAAAGAAATACTTCGACATATACCCGCTGAATTTCCGGTGTGAAAACAGGAAGGAGCTGTGGGAGGAAATCCGGAGCATCCTTGAATTCTGGATAGGCGCTGGAATAAGGATCTTCAGGGTGGATAACCCACACACAAAGCCGCTCAATTTCTGGAAATGGCTCATCAGTGAGATCAATTCAAGGTACCCGGATGTGGTATTCCTCAGTGAAGCATTCACAAAGCCATCTGTCATGTATCAGCTGTCCAAATTCGGGTTTCAGCAGTCCTATACCTATTTCACATGGAAGAATTATGACTATGAGATCAGGGATTATTTCACCGAACTCAGCACCCGCCAGATCAGCTCATTCTTCCAGCCAATGCTTTTCACCAACACGCCTGACATCCTGCCCTTCATCCTGCAGAATGGGGGAAGGGCTGCGTTCATATTGCGTGCGGTTCTTGCAGCAACGCTTTCCCCATTATGGGGCATTTACAGTGGATTCGAGCTGTGTGAAAACACTGCAATACCGGGCACGGAGGAATACCTTGACTCCGAAAAATTCCAGCTGAGGCAGAGAGACTGGAGAGGTCCCGGGAATATCAGGGAAATCATCGGAAATCTCAATGCAATAAGGGAGAAGGTACTCAATTTCCAGAAGCATGGCAACGTGAAATTCATCAACACCGACAACCATAATATCCTTGCATATACCCGAACACCCAGGGGTACTGCATCGATCCTGATTGTCGTGAACATAAATCCATTCGAGATTCATTCATCAAGCGTTTCAACGCCAGAAGACTGGCTTGAGGATGACAGGAAGGAATTTCCTGTAATAGATCTGGTGACAGGGGAATCGATGGTATGGGGCAAAGGCAATAACGTGGTAAAGCTTGTACCCGAATACAGATGTGCAGTGATACTGTCAAAGGTGGATGAATGATTAGCGAAGAAGAAAAGCTGTGGTACCGGGATGCGGCATTCTATGAGGTTCCCGTGAGAAGTTTCTTTGATTCGAACAGGGACGGCATCGGCGACTTCAGGGGATTGACCATGAAGCTGGATTATATAAAGAGCATAGGAATGGACTGCGTATGGCTCCTCCCGTTCTATAAATCGCCACTGAAGGATGACGGCTATGACATAAGCGATTATTATTCGGTTCTTCCGGAATATGGCACCGTTGAGGATTTCGAGAAGTTTGTGGAGGAGGCGCATAACCGTGGAATAAAGGTCATTGCCGATCTCGTCATAAATCACGTGTCGGATCAGCACAAATGGTTCACGGAGGCCAGATCCGGAAAAAACAGCGCAAAAAGGGATTGGTTTGTGTGGTCAGATACCCCTGAAAAATTCAGGGAGGCAAGGATAATATTCGTTGACACAGAAACATCGAACTGGGCATGGGACCAGGTTTCAGGGCAATATTACTTCCACAGGTTCTATAGCCACCAGCCAGATCTCAACTATGACAATCCTGAGGTCAGGGAAGAGATGAAGAACGTGATCAGGTTCTGGCTGGACAAGGGGTTGGACGGTTTCAGGTGTGATGCGGTACCATACCTGTTCAAGAGGGAGGGGACGAACTGCGAGAACCTTCCGGAAACGCACAGGTATTTCAAGGAGATCAGGGCAATGATAGACAGGGAATACCCCGGATGCATCCTGCTGGCTGAGGCCAACCAGTGGCCCAAAAGTGCCAAGGAATATTTCGGGAACCAGGACGAATTCCACATGAATTTCAATTTCCCGCTGATGCCAAGGATATTCATTGCACTTGCGAAGGAGGATTCGTTCCCTATTGAGAACATAATCAATGAGACCCTTCCGATACCGGAAAAATGCGACTGGGGAGTCTTCCTGAGAAACCACGATGAACTGACACTGGAAATGGTCACGGATGAGGAGCGGGACCTGATGTTCAACGAATACGCAAAGGTGCCGAAGATGAGGCTAAACCTGGGAATCCGCAGGAGGCTGGCGCCACTGGTTGACAACGATCGATATATCCTGGAACTGCTCCATGCACTGATAATGAGTGTTCCGGGTTCGCCAATATTCTACTACGGTGACGAAATCAACATGGGAGACAACATCTACCTTGGTGACAGGAATGGCGTCAGAACGCCAATGCAATGGAGCTTCGACAGGAATTCAGGATTCTCCATGGCTGATTCGGATCAGCTCTTTTCACCAATAATTACCAATCCAAATTACCACTATGAGAGCAATAACGTGGAATCGATGTCGCGGCTCAACACATCCTTCCTTAACTGGTTCAGGAGGATGATTGTTGTGAGAAAGCAGAATTCCAGGGTTCTCGGCAGGGGGACGATCAGGTTCATCGCCAATGACCAGAAGCAGATCCTGGCTTTCATCAGGGAATATGGCGATGAGAAGATACTCTGTGTTTACAACCTTTCAAGGAATCCTTCATATGTTGAACTGCGCATTCCGGAATACAGCGGATGGCACCTGAGGGAAGCGATCAGTTCCGTAAGGTTTCCAGACATCGGGAAGCTTCCCTATTTCTTCACCCTCCCACGACATTCATTTTTCTGGCTGATAATGGAGGCCCCAAATGGAAACTGATGGCGGAAAAATCGACCTTCTGAACGAAAAAAACAACCATTCCGTGGCAGAGATAATAGAGTCAATCAAGGCAAAGCGATGGTACCCATTCAAGTCAGAGAGCGGCCTGCAATTCAATGTTCTGGATTCCATTCCTGCTGTGGTAGAAAGGAATAAGCCCTTCATACTGCTGCTCAAGCCTGACAGGATTGGCGATCTGATCCTGTCTGCAGTACCGGTCATTTCATGCGATGATGGTTCACAGGAAAAGGAAAACGTCAGGATAACGGATTCAATAGAATCGGGGAGCTTCCTAAAGTTTATTGAGGATATAGTAAAAAACAGGAATGCGGAGGGAAGACACGGAAAACTGGGTCTTGAAGGTGAATTTATTGCGGAATTCGCCAGCCATTTCAACGCTGGCACTTCCCTGACGCCACTGAATATTGAGCAGTCAAACAGCTCATTTGTGATTGGCGATCAGTTCATCTGCAAGTTCATGAGGAAGGTGGAGCCCGGGGAGAATCCGGATATAACCATTCCGCACAAACTTTACATGGAGACCCAGTTCAGGAATACGCCAAGGCCAATAGGGCAGCTTGTTTACCGTGACAGGCAGCCCTTTACGCTCATGTCGATCCATTCATTTATCCGGAATCAGGGAGATTACTGGAAGCACTTCACAGGAGAAGCTGCGTCAATGGCTGAAAGAGAAAAACCAGGAAGTGCAGCAGGCGGGAAAGAATATAACGAAAAACTCGCGGTGCCTACAGGGGAGATTGCAAGGGTGATAGGGGAGATGCACATGAGCCTTGCAAAGTTGAATGGGAAGGATTATGCCCCATTACCTGCAGGCGAGAACTACATATCCTCCATAAAGAAGGGATACCTGCAGATGGTCCAGATGCTCGGCAAAGCCGGCAAGATCCTGGAGACAGGGAACGAACGGGTAAATGTGGAAGAGCTCTCAACCGATTTGGAACTGATCCTGCACAAGATTAACTTCAGCGCCTTTTCCGGTTCAAAAATAATAAGGATTCATGGCGACCTGCACCTTGGGCAGATCCTGAAGACAGAATCCGGTCCAATGGTAATTGATTTTGAGGGGGAGCCTTTGCGGCCGTTGAAGGAACGTTCCATGAAACAGAGCCCGCTGAAGGATGTGGCAGGCATTATCCGGTCGATTGACTACGCAATGAATTTCAACAACCGCGCCGATCCATCGGATTCGGAAAAATTCATTGCATATTCAGAAGGCCTGAGAAAGAGATTCCTTGAGGAGTACTGGGAGGTTTCTTCAGGTTTCGGCCTTCTTCCGGATTCTTTCGCCAAGTATGAAAGCATTTCGCAGTTCTTCGAGCTTGAAAAGGCGATATATGAATTGAATTATGAGATTTCAAACCGCCCCGAATGGTCCGGCATACCGGCTAGGGCAATATTCAGGATAATGAGGAGATTCCAATGAGCAGGATAATGGCATTAAGGTTTCATGGCGGACAGTTGAGGACAGGAGTTCATGGCAATTTCTAACCTGAAAAGAGGAATACCTTATCCTCTGGGTGCAACGCTCACGGACGAAGGGGTGAATTTTGCAATTTATTCGGAACACGCGGATTCCATAGAAATAGAGCTATATGGGAATAAGGGCAATGATTCAAGGGAAACAATCCTGCTGAAGGAGCAGGACGGTTATGTGTGGCACGGGCTTGTTTCTGGCATCGGTGCAGGGCAGCTATACGGCACAAGGGCTGGAGGGAAATATGATCCTGCAAATGGCCTTCGATTCAACAGGAATAAGCTTCTCATCGATCCGTATTCCAAAGCGCTCTCCGGAACGGTAAACTGGGACAAGAGCATTTTTGCGTATGACCAGAAATCAGATCTTCAGGATATGTCAATGAACAACGAGGACAGTGCCCCGTTCGTCCCAAAATCGATTGTAATAGATCCATCATATGACTGGAAAGGAGTGGGCAAGCCGTGGCATCCATGGTCAGGTACGGTCATCTACGAGACCCATGTAAAGGGAATCACGGCAACAAGGGAAGACCTGCCTCCGGAAAACAGGGGCAAATATTCCGGCATTTCATCGGGAAAAATGATTCAGTATTTCAAGGATCTCGGCATTACCTCACTGGAACTTATGCCGGTCCACCAGCATGTCGACGACATGTTCCTCGTGAATGCCGGCCTTTCAAATTATTGGGGTTACAACACCATAGCATATTTTGCTCCGGACATAAGATATGCAAGTGGCCCCCCGGGTTCACAGGTAACAGAGTTCAAGGATATGGTGAGGAAGCTGCACGAGGAGGGCATTGAAGTTATTCTTGATGTCGTATATAACCATACAGCAGAGGGAAATCATCTCGGTCCGACATTGAGTTTCAAGGGAATTGATAATTTAACCTATTATAGGCTTAAACAGGGAAATATGAGGATGTATGAGGATTTCACCGGAACTGGAAACAGCCTCAATACATGGAATCCTGATGTGTTGGAGCTCATTATGGACAGCCTCAGGTACTGGGCTACAGAAATGCAGGTAGATGGATTCAGGTTTGATCTTGCCTCCACCCTTGCGAGGGAATTATCCAATGTGAACATGCTATCCCCTTTCCTTGCCACGATCCATCAGGATCCAGTTATCTCAAATCTTAAACTGATAGCTGAGCCATGGGATGTTGGGCCGGACGGGTACCAGGTTGGGAACTTCCCGTCAAAATGGGCTGAATGGAACGGGAAGTACAGGGATCAGGTGAGAAGGTTCTGGAAAGGAGATAACACCATGCTTGGAGCATTCGCCACAAGATTATCCGGTTCTCCCGACCTGTACCAGGATAAGGGAAAAAAGCCAAAGGCAAGCATAAATTTCATAACCGCCCACGACGGTTTCACTCTCTTTGACCTTGTTTCATACGCTACAAAGCACAATGAGATGAATTGCAGGGGATTTGAAGGCGGGAGTGATGAAAATTACAGCATGAATTTTGGGGTTGAAGGGATGACAGACGATCCTGAAATCTTGGGGCTCAGATATAAAATGATGAGAAATTTTATCCTGACCCTCATGGTCTCGCAGGGAGTGCCCATGATCCTTGGGGGTGATGAAATCGGGAGAACACAGAGGGGAAATAACAATCCATACTGCCAGGATAACGATTTGAACTGGTTCAACTGGAACATCGGCAGGGAAAATAAAGAACTTCTGAAGTTTGCAAAGCACATGGTAAAATTGAGAAGGTCAAACCATATCCTGAGGAGGAGGAATTTCTTCAAGGAGACCGTGATTCCAGGCTCCGATCGAAAAGAGATATTATGGTTGGATCCCAACGGGCGGGAATTGAATCCGGAGGCATGGAATAACCCAGAAAACAGATCTCTCATGGTATGGATTTCAGGAAGATATACAACAGAGATATCATATGAAGGAGAATCAATAACCGGGGGCGATCTCATTCTACTGTTCAATGCAGGACGGACCCCGGTTAACTTCATTCTCCCGGATGGAAATACAAAATGGGAACTCTATGCAGACACTGATCTTGCAACAATAGACAATGTTCCCTTCCCGCTTGAAGGAAGAAATTATGTGTTGAACAGCTTTTCTTCTGCTGTCATAAGGGAAAGATAGGTTACAATAATTACAACTAAATGAGCAAGAAAGCCACTAAGCTTGCGATGTGGATGAATTGCGAAACGATTATGTTGTTTCATGAGACGAGGAAGCAGAAGTAAATCCATTGGATAAGTCCTGAAAAATGGCATGATGGCGATTGCTTCGATGAAATCCTCTATAAGAGGTTGGGAACGCCTCTGTATTCCGACCAGACACGATACAAATAAAGGCGTATCCCGATTGCATGCAGACAGGGATGAGTATGATTGTAGATATAATCGTATTTTATTAATGACATTCTGCCAACAAATTAAGATTGCTTTGTTTGTACCTTCATTACCTAACGTTTACCACTTTCGAATATTAAACCGAGCTAATATGACTATTTTCTTTAGATTAGTGTACTATGTCAATATCTGTCACGATAGATTTATAGAGAGAGAGAGAGAGATTCGGGATTCGTGAAAATAAGAAACAAACTAATAGGAATAACAGCGATCCTGATAGTGATCCTGTTTATTGGAATGTCAGCACAACCTGCAGTAACACCAAACACAACGCAACAAACGGTATCTGCGAGTTCCATATCTGTCAAAGAACAGAAAGCATATGATAATCACTTCATATCAAATCCAGTTAACACATCTGATCAGTTTTCAAACGCATTCATGTCTTGGATGATTAACAGAGAACATGCAAACCCTTACAATGGAGGAAACATATCGAAATTTCATATGAATTCAAACTCAAGTAATATGAAGACATTACTCTCCCAATTCTTATCAGCCAATCCCTCGGCAGTTATTCTATTACAAAAAATAATAGATCAGGAACAGAAAAAGTTTAATCGAGAAAACAGAGCTATGCACTCCAAGTTTCTTAATATGATAAAGAGTGGTAAATTGAACAGAACCTCTAAATACACAATAAGAGAATATGGAAGTAACTACACATTTCTCCGATCAAGAACATTAAGTGGATTACCTTCTGGCGCTCCAACAGCAAACGGAGAATGGGTAATGGTTCAGGTCAATTATTTTGGAATACCTATGTATCAAATAGGGCCATGGTGGAACCCAGGGGGAGGTTTTTGGTACACTATCCCTCTTGGCGAAAATGATGTCATTAATTTCCTTTACGTTGGACCTTCGGCACAAAATTACTTTAATCAACAATCCAATACTTTTAATGATTTTAGCTGGGCATCAATAGGTACCGGAGCGTTATTCTTTTTAATACAACAAATTCTTAACCGTATCCCATTGGGAGAAGATTGGGCAACATTTTCTGCAGAAGTTGCACCAATAGCTGCAGGATTGGCTGCTGGTTTTATTACTGTTGGGGCAATAGAACAATACTTTACACAGCAGTTTCAGAAAATATATGATTCAACTTATTCAAATCCAATAAACGGAAACCCGAAAGAAATGTGGATGTATTATTCCATTGATTACGTTTATGCCGGAATAGGTTCTTCATTTACTTGGAATGGGTATACGAACACGGGTTCAGTTGCTGTGCTCCCATATTTACCGTTGTTCAGCAATAATCCTGCATTCATTGTGACAGCTGGAGCTTTGTCAGGGTTAACTCATTCAATAGCAGGAAAGATAGGATGGAACAACTGGGGGTCCTATTCTTAGGGTTGTATATAATGATAATTAACTCTTACCTTATTTTTTTATTTGCGATAGCTCTTGTATTTTTTTTCATACTCAATATGTATATTATCAGAGAAAAGAAATATTTTATTTTGAGGATTTTAAACGTATTTATTGCTATTCTTCCGATCTATTGGTTTTATTATGGTATAATAACTAATAATCCGCCATCATTAGGAACCTCAAATCATTTAATTCGTGGTGATGAGTATATGTTGGTATATGCCTCTTACATTGTTGTTTGGTTGGCTATTGGAAATTTGAAATTAAAGGATTATATTGACAAACATCCAAAGAGATAGATCAACAACTCATTTGGGCCCTCAATCAATATTGATGAATAAATAAATATCGAACTTTTTTGCTTGGAGTAATTGATTACTGATTCAGCAAATACCTGAACTCACTATATTTAGGTACATATTCCTTTACCATTTATGGAATCTCTAGCTACAGTGCAAGCGTTTATTCTGGTCAGATTACTGTCGCCGACGGTAACTAGACTTTTGCAATTAATTGTATGCCTGTACACTATACTATAATGCTTAAAGAGACTGGTTTAGAGTCAAACGATGTCTGGCATGTCAGCATAAGTGTTCAGACAGGGATGCACGCAAGGGGAACACTGATATCCACAGAGAGGCAACGTTATGAGCGATAGCGACCTTAGAACCTCCTTTAGCTTTAAGGAGAGTATGTCAGAAACTCTAAAAAATATCCAATGTTCGTATGCAAGGAAGTTGAAATTCTAGTAGTAATTTGATCGAGCGTGGCTCTCATTCATAGAATCAAAGAGGTCTTTATGTTCATTCTCTTTGCCGCTTCAGCCAATAATTTATCCGATGTCCAGAATGTCTTAGCACCTGACCTGAAGTAAGTAGCAATTTGCACCGCATCAGCAATATATATGTGCTGTTCCAAAACGTATTTAATTGAATCAGTGATGATCTCTTCGTCAACAGGAAATATCTCAAGAGAACCTTGCTTTGCCAGTCTCTGAATGTCGCTCAAGAAATTGACCATTGATTCTCGACCATTAATAATATTCTTTCTGTCATACTTGTCAAAAACTACTGCAACTTCTCCAATATTCCATGCAGAGAAAACGATCGACAAATCACCCATTTCAGCCTTTCTCATTAGATCATTGGATTCATTTGTTCCGCTCTCTTCCAGGTATCTTTTAACCAGGAAGCTGGTATCAAGACAGTCGATTCTTCCTGTCATCTCTCATCTCACGGATAGTAGTAGAACTATCTAACCCTGCGGGTATTTTTTGTATTTTCAAAGATACTTCATCAAAACTTCTATATCCGATACTGAACCCCAATTTCTTGGCGACTTCCGAAATGATGTTAAGAGAAACCAATGACTGCATAGATTCTTCTGTGAATTCACTCAGACTTTTTCCACGCTTAAGCAATTGAATCTTTGCAGATTTCAAAAGTTCTGAATCAACAGAGAGGGTTAACTTAGTTTTTGTCATCGCACATAAATACGTATTTACGTATATAAACATTGTTTTGTGGAATTTTCTTAACCATATACTATGAAAGAATTTTTTGATCATACTTCATAGCGTGCGGAGTACGAGCCTGGGAAAGACCGCCGATCTCTTTTATGAGTTTTGAACTTGCTAATTAGGTTGGCGGTTTACGGACCGATACCATGTCCTCGTAAGAGGATGGATAGTAGAATGTCTATCGGTCACAAATTTCCCGGAATTACCATGGAGTTATTGACATGGATTCACTATCTTCAGACAGTTTTATTTCTATTACTAAAAAATGCGGGATAGTATGCATGGACGTTATGAAATCAACACATTAGGAAGGGATCGCACATCACGTTGATAAAATAAGGGAAGCGATTATTTCTTCCTCCTGGTCATGAATATCGCCGAACCCACGACTACTACTGCCACCACCACTCCGATTATGCTATAGAGTTCTATGCCAGATATGCCCGAAGTGGATGGTTTAGACGGTTGCGAATAAGCGGTGAATGTGACTGATACTGTCTTTGATTGGCCATTAATTACTACCGTATTGCCATTAGCATAGAAATTTGCATTGTTGGTTCCTATGGTGTATGCATATGTTCCATTGGTCAAATTTACAGAATAATTGGATCCTGTTATTGCTCCAGAATCATGTCCTGTTATATTCACGTACCAAACTGATCCTGAAGACAGTCCTGTTTCCTTGAATGTAACTTTGTACGTTACCGGTGAGAAAACCACAGTAGGCAAGGTCATGGCAGATCCCGAGACGGTAAAAGTCCCGGCATGGGAAGAAGGTGCATATGACTTGTCACCTGTGGAATTCGTGAAACTATAGGTGCCATTGACCAGGTTGAATGTTATTGTATTGGTTGAGGCACTTCCGTGGAAAATATGTCCAATGCTGTTAGTAACGTTGGCATACCACGCAGTATCTGATGTCAGTCCTGTTTCTGTGAAAGTTACAGAATATGTTTGATACCCTAAAACTGACACGTTGTTTGAAAAATCATTTGTAACATATATGTAACCGTTTGAATTGTCAAAAGCCACTCCACATGGATGCTGGCCTACATTGATACTTTGAATTACCTTGTCTGTGAATGTGTTAATCACTGACACATTGTTTGAACCACTATTTGCAACATAAATGTACCCGTTGAAATTGTCAAATACTGCCTGATTGGGAAACCCTCCCACGGTTATATTTTGAATTACCTTATCTGTAGATGTATTAATAACCGACACGTTATTATCTCCGTAGTCTGATACGTATAGATACCCGTTTGAAATGTCGCATATAATTGAGACCGGCTCCCTACGTACGGTGATATTCTGGACAACCTTATTTGTTGCCCCATTTATTACGGATACATTTCCATTACAGCAGTTTGTAACATATACATATCCGTTCGAGAGATCGAAAGCTTCTCCCACAGGGTGTTTACCTACGGTGATATTCTGGACAACCTTATTTGTTACCCCATTTATAACCGATACATTGTTTGAATAACGGTTTGACACATATAAGTTTCCGTTTGATCTATCAATTGCTACCATGCATGGACCCTTTCCTACGCTGATATTTTTAATAATTTTCCCCGTTGAGGGGTTAATAACCGAGACATTGCTTGATCCAGAGTTTGCAACATATATGTATCCATTTAAGCTATCATACGTCACTCCCAATGGGCATTTACCTACAGTAATATTTTGAATAACCTTATTTGTTGCCCCGTTTATTACTGAAGTGCTGTTCGAACAGGCATTTACAACATATATGTACCCATTTGAACCATCGTATGCCACTCTTCCCGGACTTTTACTCACATTGACAGTGTGTAACACCTTTATACTACTGGAAATAGATACATTTCCTGCCCCGTGTCGATATACAATTCTATTGTTTATTGATAAACGTGCATCTCTGGATTTAATAATATTCATAGCAAGAGGGTTTTTGGCAGCAGAGGTGAAGGCATACTTTGCAATCCCTGCATTAAACATGCTGCTCGTATGATCGGAAGGAGTAGCACTGGTGTTAGGCTTGTACTCTGAAACCATAAATTGCCCATTATAACCTGCTATTGCACTAAATGACATTCCCACAAATACTATTGCCAAAAGCAAAACTGATAGTCTCAGGAGTCGCCCGATCATAAAAATATAATTAAATGGAATATTTATTTTTTTGGTATCGTTTCTCTTTAACTACACATCCTTTATACAAGGAGTTATCGTGGGGGAAAATACCTCATCAATTCAATGGGGGCAGAAGATTATAGTTTGTATGACGTCTATAGCTTGTGTTATTGTAAGATTTTCATTTATTGTTTCTAGGCTGTTTTTCAGGAAAATCATAAATAAAGCAAAAAAAGAGGGTATTAAATTGTCACAGATCGGAATAATGCGTTGTTATGCTTGTGTGGTCATTTGGGTGAGGATCGGGCTAATTCATCTGATCAATCCAATTGCATGAGCTAATGAAATCCGTACTATTCCGAAATGTATGCAGAATTATTTACATTTGGTAAAGCTATTATATATACAGAGGATAATAAGGCAAATGGCAAAGAAATGCACAATAAGTTCTAAGGGGCAAATAACACTTCCTAAAGATTTGAGAAAGAAATACCATTTGAACGAAGGGGAAAGTGTTCTAATATTGGACTCTGGGGAAGGTATTTTCATTAAGCATGGAAAGGAGACACTGAGAGGCATCTTGAAGGGAAAGATGGACATCAGAGAATTTGAAAAGGGTGTCAAGGTTCTAAGGGAAAGTGGAAGATGTGACAGACTTCATAACTGATACTGGTACACTTGCCAAGTATCTTGAAGATAGTCTGCCAGACTCTGCACCCGCTGCATTTGGGCAAGCTGAATGAGGAGATGGTTCCATTATAGTTCCTCAAATAGTGGTGGGTGAGTTCATTTACATTGCTATAAAGGGAGACTAAAGGTTGCCGAACCAAAGAACTCAATTAAGTTTGTTTTAAAGGTATTAAAAGGAGCCTCTTTCATATATCAGCCTGTTTTCCCGGGAGAGGCATGGGATAACTTTCTCTCGCTTGAGGTTCCAGAGCTAGATGGCAGGCTAATTGATGCAGAAGCTCTATGTCGCAATGACCCTGCATTTCATGGATTTCCCAATCTATAAACAATTTGGAAATAATCAAAGACACATTTGTCATTTGCCTACTGTTGAAATGAGAAAGCTGGTTAGTTTGAGGGCAAGTACCTAAGGAATGGTGTTGACTTTGGTTCGCACTTAATTAGCTCTTTATGGGAAAGGCGAACAACCATTCAACTAAGCGCAGAGGACCGTGCGCAACTGAGGTTTTAATCGCATCTATACATTCGTGAAAAATTGATCGCAGAGAGATTATTTCTTCCTCCTCATTATGGTTAATACTGAACCGATTGCTACTATCGCAACCGCTGCCCCAATTATGCCATAGAGTTCTATGCCAGATATACCGGAAGGGGATGGTTTAGATGGTGAAGAAGAAGCGGTGAAGGTGACTAATGCCGATTTGGAGATACCATTGACGGTTATTGTATTCCCAGTGGCATTGTAATTTGTATTGTTGGTTCCTATGGTGTATGCATATGTTCCATTTGTTAACATAACAGAATAATTTACTCCAGTTAATGCTCCAGAATCATGTCCTGTTATATTCACGTACCAATCTGAACCAATAGGCAATCCTGTTTCTGTGAATGTAACTGCATAAGTTACGGGGGAGAATGTTATTGACTTCGTCAATGCTTTTCCGTTGACTGTAAAGTTGCCTCCAGATGAATACAATGATTTGTTGGCGTTGGCAATGCTATAGGAATATGTTCCATTAGGCTCGGAAAATGATATTGATGTTTCCGTGCTGGGGAAGGTCTGCCCATTGCTCAGATTCACGTACCATGATCCTGCGGGCAATCCTGATTCTGTGAATGTAACCTTATATGTTATATGTGTGAAATCCA
>JAKAUD010000131.1 GCA_021827885.1 Thermoplasmata archaeon
TGCCAAATGGGTATGGATGGGGGACTCACAGTCAACTTGAACTATCTACATATCAACTATCCGAAACCTATTTAATAACAAGTAATATTTGCTCTTGAAAAAATGCGCTTAATATACAAAATTTTTACACTATTTTTAGTGATAGTTATTATTTTTTCAATAGGAGAATATTATCTATTGCAGATAAAACCGGTTAATCACATGGATAGTTCAGTAACCATTGAGACTAATTTCACAGCGGAAACTTACAACAATTTGAGCAGCGTAGAGGTATTTGTGAACACATCGTTTACCGGATACCCCATAATGAACATAACCAACCCTGGTGGTGGCTTTCAAATATTATTTGTATATATTGGTAATACAACACAGGAACTGTTAAAAAACCTGACTGATTACAAGGAAGTGAACGGTTCAACTTATTCAGTTCCTTGTTACCTGAATATTTCAAACATAAATGCGACATGGTTGCAAGCTGCCTGGTGGATAGAATCTGGAGTAAATATAACCAACAGCCTCCTCCATGGAAAATCTAACGTAACAGTATTTTCCAATATTACTGCACCTGCAGGATACTATGGATTTAAACTAATAATATATGGAAATAGAGAGATTGGTGCACTGAAAGTTTCACTTAACAGGAAATATATCTATGTTAATAACGAAACAAAGGGATCAGGAAAACCAACGCCGTACTAAATTTGAAATATGTGAAGATAAAATTGGAAGGTAGTGAAATGGAAGTAATCAGGGTAAAGAATTTATCAAAATCCTATGGTGTTCTAAAGAGAAAGCGGTTAATCCTCAATTCTATAGATTTATCATTGGGTAATGGAGAATGCGTTTCAATTCTTGGAGAAAATGGGGCGGGGAAGAGTACATTAATCAAAATTCTCGTTAAACTGATTTCCCAGGATAAAGGGTCGTTTCAAATCGATGGGAGATATTCATATGTCCCTGAAACAAGCATAAACTTTCAAAATCTGACGCTGGAACAAAACATGAATTATTATAACAAGATAACTGGTGGTAACAGTTCATATCACAGTTTTGAGGAAAGAATCGGATTGCCTCGGACAAAGAAACCGGTTAGGAATTTTTCAAAAGGGATGAAGAGAAAATTAGATATAATAAGGGCGTTAAACGTCGATCCTTCTGCCCTTATTATGGACGAGCCATTTGAAGGCTTGGATCCAATGACATGTGAATACATTATCAATATTCTGGAGGAGGAAAAGAGAAATGGAAAAAGCATCCTTATGAGCAGCCATGATCTGACCTATGTGGAGAGGATCAGCGACAGAATATATTTACTTAAAGAAGGCTCATTGAGAGAATTTGGGAAGGATTGGAAAGCTCTCCATTATCTCATCGTAGAAGGAAGCAGAGACTCAACCATAAAATTAATGGGCAATTTAGTATGCGAAATCGAGTCAGCTGGCCCTTCATGCAAGATTTCATCCGCTAACGAGGAAGTTATTGAGGAGGTAAAAGAGAAGATATCGTCCATGGGGATCAAAATTATGAGTCAGGGGGTGGAAACGCTTGAACAGGCATATATTCGGGAAATCAGGAAAATGGCTTCGTGAAACTGCAAAAACTGCCGAAGCTCAATTTTCAAAGGACATGGTAAGCATGATCAGATCAGGCTATTACCCCATAGTCATGACTATAATAGTTATAGTTACAGCGCTTATTCTATATTCAGGTCACCATCCTGAATCAGTTCCTGATTCCTTCTTCAACTTTAATCAATCATTAAAGCACAATATTATCAATATAATTCTTAATTCATTTTTTGAGCTCTATCCCCTGCTCTTCCTTATTATTCCGGCAATTTCAATTACAGACGATATCGAGACAAAAAACTTCCATATCTTTAGAACATTTAATTCAAATATGTTCGGATACTATATTGGGAAGTTACTTTCTTCACTGGCATTCGTTCTGGTATCTCTTGCAGCGGTTGGATACATTGGGGAAGGAACACTATTTTACGATGGATATCTGTTCACTTCCGGATTTCTGGTGGATCCCATTATTCTATCATTGCTTTATATCCCTGTCCTGTTAGTTGCATTTTCTTTCATCATACTTGTCTCAACACTTTTACCAAATAAGATCCTGCCAATATTTGTTCTAATATTCGCTTCTTTCTTTTCTTCTCTGGTGTTATCCACATTCTCGTCAAATCAAATAAGCGGAGGCTCTATCTATGAATTTTTTTACCTGCTGGGAATGGCATCTCAACAGATGCCTTTTTCCTATCTCGGATACAATTTTAAGCCGCAATACTATATAAATATAACTCCAATTAAATTATTCTACGGAACCGTTGAATTCACAGGAATCTTTCTGTTGATGGGATTAATATCAGTTCTTGTGAGGAATAACTATGCCAGAATTATTTTCAAATTGAAGGGATTGAAAGCCTTATTGTTCCGGGTGATCTGAATGAAAAAGAATAGATTAAGGCTATTTGCAATAATAGCCATAATAATAGTTGTGGCAGGCATAGTATCATATCATGAGTTCTATGGAAATGTAAATAATCGGAGCAATTCTAAAACTAAATCTGGCATCACTTACCCAACAGGCAATCTCACAGGGGCCGTACAGATTTATGATCTGAAGGGAATTTCCGGGTCCAACGATCTGTATTTTAACATAACGGAAAACACCATGTGTCTTGTTTTCCTAATGTATACAAACAGTAGTGTAGCTTGCGTAAGCGTATATAACAGTACAGGAGGAACCCAGGTAAATTTGAACAATGGTGTTGCTTCAACAGATTTTGAAGGACAACGTGCACCGTATTATTCTCCATTAGTAGGATCGAATACACTGAATTGGATGATTCATTACAATGTTCATCTGGAAACTGGAGGGAACTTCAATTTTAAGATATATGCAGCAAATTATATGTTGAGGTGAGAAAATATGAACAAAAAACTGGTGATAGGGGTTATCATATTCATTCTTTTGGCAATTTCTGTCAGGGTTATTGTACCTGAAAATCCAAATTATAATTATATTACCATAAATGTATCCACTCCATCTCAAACATATTCAGCAAATTCCACTATTAGCTTCTATATAAATGCTACAGGTAACACTCACTGTTTCCTAATCTTCCCTAACGAAACCATAGGTACAATTAATAGGGTGGGATCAAACCCGTTTCCAGGATTTGATATCCTTTATATGGGCAATATGACACCAACCTCCCAGAATGTTTCAAAGACCATGAATTATAGCGCATTCATCATACCAACTTATCACTATAACCTTACTCTGACAAATAGAACTAGTAGATTGATTTACACCCTGAACACATCCTTACAAAAAGCAAAACCGGGGTATTATATATTCTATTTGACATCGCTGCTTTCCGATTCAAAATACAAGAATATCATCTCCCTGAAATATGAAAATCAGGTGTTCAGATTGAACTGAGCACAGAGGCATTCAGATTCAACATAGACCAGATAACAGGCGTATATTCATCCTTTACCAGAATTCTGACATCTTCATTTCAATTTTTCTGTAAGATCTGTATGGGCACTATACATTTCCATTGATCATTTATGAATAGAACCTGATCTTTTTCTCTTGACAATGGTACCTCTCAGGTGTTCCCTATTTTGTGAGTAACAATTCTGTAAGTTGTATTATATCCATTAGTTTATCAATGATTCATGAAATTAAAAATATAGCTCTCCATGCTTTTGCGTAAGTATTCTATTGAAGGCTGCCTTGATTCATTTGGATCCTATTAAATCCCAGGCACATTTAATCAAGCGACGAATCAGCCAAAGAGATGACCTTTCCGGGAAAACTAAAATAACAGGGAGAACAATATGATCTAAAAGTCTTGCACACATGAAAGTCAGATGTACCTATATATAGTAATACGCCTTATATATATTGCAATAAGGGAATAATGAACCAGAAATAGCTTTAGGCAATAAAGAATAACCAATTCAATCAGTTTGAGGTATACAAATGGAAAAGAATACGTTGAGATTATTAGCAATTTTGGAAGTCGTTGTTATTGTATTTGCCGGAATAGCCTACTTTCAATTATATGATGCTAAACATGCCTCAGCGAATTCTACTTCCACAACATCATCAAACAATACGACATATCCTGCTGGAAGTTTGGCAGGCGACACATTAATTTATCAGGTTTGTAACATAACGGGGGAGAGTAATTCCTCGTTCAATGTTCCAAATGGAACAGAATGCCTTACTTTTCTTATGTATTCAAATAACTCCGTAGATCGTGCCTGTATAGTTAACAGCACTGGAGAACTTAGAACTTTACTATTAATTCCCTATACTTCAGAACATGTTTTATTGGACCGAATTCCATTTTATCACCAGATTACTGGATCGAACACTAAGAATTGGCATATTACTTTTAAGATAAATATGGAGAAAGGGAGAAGCTTTTATTTTGAGATCTACGCAGCAAATTCTATTCGCCAATGAAATAAATGAACGGGTCGAAACCCATAACTGATACATTTCAAAAACTAATCAAAACTTATGTTTCTTCATTTTTTGCAAGAAAAAGGATCTATTCTGTCTATGAACTTCATAAATAGATGAATTCAGATTTATTTAGAGAGAACCCCCTGAATAAGGGTTGAACTATCCATTTAAATTTTTCAGGCAAAGAACATTATATAGTTAGTTAACATTTAATAACATATGAAAACAGATGTTATTGGTGTTAGAATTGATCCGGAAA
>JAKAUD010000204.1 GCA_021827885.1 Thermoplasmata archaeon
CAGTAAAACTTTCCAATACAACTCAAAACCTGAGAAAAGCCGCCTGTTCTGTCCATTAAATCGAAGTATGTCAGAACTTTTCTTCAGCCTAGTGGATTAACGAAACAATTATTTCACCAGTAGTAACATAAAAAAGATTATAGAATTCTACAGCAGTTTCAAAAATCGTGATCAATTAATACAGTGGATGAGAGAGACCAAAAGGTGTAGTCAACATACATGAGGCTGATGGTGATAAGGACATCATTGTGGTGATACCAACTGCGGATTTCAATGGAAATTACGCAAAAGAATGCAGAGATAATATATTCAAAGGGTTGCATATCGTTTTTGTTGAAAGCGGTGGCAGAGGAGATTTTTATTTCAATTTTGCGCACAACTGCAACGTCGGTATAAAGAAGGCAATGGAGTATAATCCGAAGTGGGTTGTGTTTTCAGGGGATGATGCATATAAGATTGACAGCCCGAATATCTTACGTTCTCAGCTAAAAGAGATAGACAATGGTTTAGTGGGAATATCACACATTGATCCACCTCGCAGTTATAGTGGAAAATCAGAGTATGTTGGGAAGAGAAGAAAATTTACTACAATCATAGAAAACTTACTTAACAGATTAGAAAGCAAAAGATTAGCTGCTAACACCACAAAATTTAAAGGAAATATAAATATTATTGAAGGACCGCCATATATAAGTAGCAGCATAATGTCTAAAATTTCTCGAATGCATAACAAATTGTTATATAAATATATATATAAATACAGGGATTTTGTATCATTTGGTATCTTCAGCTCCAAAATGATCCGGCAATTAGTTGAAAAGATGGGTATTTTTTTGATCACGATTTTATAAATGGTTGTGACGACTGGGATCTTTCCATCAGAATTTCTAAACTTAATTTTAAACAGATTCCAGTAAAGTTTAAGATCGGTATTCTAATGGGAAAGACACTTGGTCTTGGGCGGGAGAGGGAGCTAAGAAACGTCGCAGGATATAATCTGATCTCATATAAAATCGAGAACTGGATCGACCTCTTATGATAAAGTTGCATGAAACAAAAGTTCAATAGATGTTAAAGTGTTTAGGAAATAGGGTAGGGCTGTCTAAGAGACTATTCAATAAACTTGTGTTTGAATGCTAAGATATCCTGCAAATGAGAGTGAATAAAGTAACTGGATTCTGAAGATGGGTAAAAATGTGTACCGAAGATAATGTAACGGAAAACCGGATTAGCATTGTGGCGTTGATCGTCACATTTAACCCTGATGAAAGACTCTTACGGTGCGTCTATAGCCTAGCAAAGTCTGTTAGCCACGTAGTAATAGTGGACAATAACTCCACTAATAAAATTTTCATTGAAAAATTAAGATCTTATTCGGAGTTAAGTTATCTCACAATTCTTGAACTGGATATCAATAAAGGGATTGCAGGTGGATTGAATTATGGAATAAATTTTATAAAAAATAATTTTTCTAGGGAATATGTGTTAACCCTGGATCAGGACACTATTCTTATTGAAAATAACCTTGATGAAGTAATAAAAGAAGCAAACAAAACCTTCGATAAAATCGGCATAATAGCACTTGGAACAAATAAAATTGAAAAAGAGATCGATTACAGGGAAATAAAGTACGTAATAACTAGTGGAAACCTTATACGAATGGAGGTCTTCTACAATTTGAAATTTAGAGAAGAGTTTTTCATGGATCAGGTAGATTTTGATTTTGATTATGAAGTTATAAAGCACGGCTACAGAATAGTCCTCGCTAATGGGCGTTTAATTGATCATAGGTTGGGTACAAAAAGAGGAAAATTATCTTATGAACCGCCAATAAGAATGTACTATGTCATCCGAAACTCGACAGTTTTACTAATTGAGAGAAAGATACCTCTTATCAACTATGCTAAACAAATCCTTTACTGGACAGTTCCTTCTTTATTACATGATGGGGGCGTTGAATACTCTAGAATATTTATAACCGCCCTTATCGATGGCTTAAGTCGAAAATTAGGAAAAAAATTGGACGTGGAAATGTAATATTTCCGGTTGAAGTTGATTAGAATGCTGATACCGAGTAGCAGGAAAAAATCTCCAGTTAAATATTCTGGGATACCTCTTTTCTTCAGTCTCGTCGATTATCGCAATAATTATTTCTCTAGCAATGATCCCAATAAGATCATTGAATTTTATAACGGCTTTGAGAACCGTGACCAGTTGATACAGTGGATGAGAGAGAGACCAAAGGGGGTTTCAAATATCCATGAGGTTGACGGTGATAAGGATATCATTGTAGTAATACCAACTGCGGATTTTAACGGGAAGTATGCAAGAGAGTGCAGGGAGAATATATTCAAAGGCCTACACATCGTATTCGTTGAGAGCGGTGAAGTTCCAGACCCTTATTTCAACTATGCACACAACTGCAACGTTGGAATAAGGAAGGCAATGGAGTATAATCCGAAGTGGGTCATCTTATCGAATGATGACATAGATAGAATTGATGATATTGGAATCCTTAGGCTCGAACTTAACAAATTAGATAGTCAGATAGTTGACTTTGTGATCTGTGAACCTTCCTATGGTTATCATTCCACCCCTGTAAAGGTTATGTATCCTAATAAACTTGGAATTTTTTTATATTATCATAAAATTTTCAAGAATTTATCTCAGTCATTCAATGGGGTTGCTAATCGATTAAAAATTAATTTGATCTTTACATTAATTGATACATCGAAGGCTGATATCATTGAAATCCAACGAATAGAGTTGTTCAAATTATACTTTTTAACTAAGTTTTTTTTTCACGATACTAAAATAAGATTTTTCCAACTAGGGGCCTTCGGGATAATTTCGGGAAACTTAGCAAATAAGTTGGGAAAAACCCCCTATAATGAAGATTACATCAATGGTTTCGAAGATATAGACCTGTCTTACAGAATTACAATGAGGACTAATAAAATTTCAATAATCCACTATAATGTTCGACCCAGGGCTGGCTCTACACTTGGAAATAATACGTCTCGTGACATGAGGAATATTATAGGTAGAGCCTATCTAAATTCAATACTGCAAAAAGATTTATAAACGCTCAAGTATGTTGCATCATTCCTTTGTATAATGAAATACAGGGGAGTGACTGGTTTGTATGACACCAAAGCCAATCATGGCTGTAGGGAATAGAAAGCACAAGAAGATATTGGATAGGATCAAACAGAAGGTGTGACAATTACAACAGATCCCTTATAATCAGGGTTAAGGATCTTGTAATGTTTCTCCTACTTTGAGACAAAACGGTAAAACAATAAAGCTAGTACACGCCGTTTCACCCCCATTCTTTTCAACATATTGTTTTCCTTCCTTATTAGCTTAGCCTTCTCAATCTTTGCTTCGAAAGTATCTCGAACTTTGTGTAAGAGTAACCAGGACCAGTCCTAGATTATTAGATAGGTTTCATGAAAAATGAAAGGATGCCCCCCCGGAACGACCCAAGAAGCAATAAACAATGGAAGAGCTTGATAAAAAGGTATCTGAAATAGTTAGATCGACAGTGAAGAAGTTCATGGTCTTTCCATAGAGAGATTCTGGCCTTCCTTGAGGAGAACAAGGGAACTAGAAATGGACATTACAAAAGAGATATTGGTACCAAGTACAGAAAAATAGATGATCTAGTGTGCTAAGAGATTGGGACAATGAATTCCAGATAGCCCTGTTTGAACAATATCAGCGCAATTTAGGAATCGACGGACTGGTTGTGTCAGTGTATTCATAGAGCATTTCAACAAGGAAGATGGCTGAAATCCTAGAAGAATTACTCCACAATAAATACAGCAGGTCAACTATATCCAGAATCACAGACATAACGGTTCCTGAAATAAACAAATGGAGTTCAACGCCACTTGAGAAAAGATACATCGCCATATTCATGGATGCCATGTTCTTTTCTCCTGACAAGGGTGCAGAAGCAATGCGTGATAATTGCAACGGGGATCAAGGAGACAGGGCAGTATGAAACCCTTGGATTCTATAAATGCATGGACGAGATCAGGGAAATGTTCCAGAAGAGATATCGTTAAGTTTACACAACTTTCGGGGCGGTATGTTTAATAACAAAATAATAATAAAATTTCCTAAATTTCATGCTAATTAAGAGGGTCTTATGATAACAATCGTTTTCAGATTTCCCCTCATTAAATACGAATTGCAGGCTATCAGAAAACAAAAAAGCAGTTATTAAAGTTAATTCGAAGAAATACAGATATGCATCAAATGTATTCATTAAGCTAATGAAGGTTCTTTTAGCTGCATATTCCAGTGCCAGCTCCGGCATAGGGACATACACCATGGAGATTGCATACTTACTTTCGGGGTATGCTGATTTGACCGTTCTGTCTCTGGGCTCTAAATTGAACGACCTTAATTCATACACAATTAATCAAGAAATCACATTTCGTGGTGCCCCGCTCCTTTCTTTCCTGGACGTAAGGGATGAAATTCGGCATATTGAAGAAAACTATGA
>JAKAUD010000069.1 GCA_021827885.1 Thermoplasmata archaeon
CGGTCCCTTGAAGACTACATGGAGAAAGGGGGATTTCCGGAAGTTGCCAAATATGGCACAAAATTCCTCATGGAAATTTATCGCGATATAATCGAAAATGACATTATAAACCAAAACAAGATTCGAAAATCGGAGAGCATCAGGAATCTAGCCAAGTATCTTATTTCCAACGCGGGAAAGGAGATAACATACAATAGTCTGAAGTCGGTTATAGATCTTCAAAATGTTCACACGGTTTCTAAATACGTCAACTTCGTGGAAAATTCTTATCTGATATTCTTGGTGGAGAGGTTTTCCTTCAAATTAAAGGAACAATACAAAGCACCGAAGAAGGTTTACTCCATCGACACAGGTCTCACAAAAGCTACTGCATTTGAGATAGGGGGGAACAGGGGGAGAATCATGGAAAATATCGTTTTCCTTGAATTACTCAGACGGAAGAGTTATTCAGAAAGTAATGAGGAAATTTTCTACTGGAAGGACCACCAGGGAAGGGAAGTTGATTTTGTTCTGAAGGGAAATAAAGGGGTTAAGCAGCTCATTCAGGTAACCCTTGCTTCCAGTTCGGAAGGGATTGAAAGGAGAGAGACTGAATCTCTACTTAGGGCGTCAGAAGACCTAAAAACAGAAGAACTACTGGTGATAACATGGGATTATGGAGGGGAAGAAACTGTCAATGGAAAGATGATACGATTCCTGCCACTATGGAAGTGGCTGCTGATTGAAGGAAGGCAAAATTGACATTGTTCTGAAGTTTATTCCAAGAATACAGAGATGCAAGGTTCCATAATCTGAAGGAAGATCTGAGAATTCCGTTGCCAAAAAAGTCCTATGATTCCCATTCCAATGCACACTTCGTGCCATCTGGCTTGAATTTACTCTTGAGCGAGTTTTTAAACAAGTATTTGGAAAGTGAAACATAATCAGGAACGGTCTTTAGTATGTTAGAGAGTTCAAATTTCCAAGGACCGTTGCCTATACTTTCGATTCTGTCTTTGAGTATTTCGAGGGAAAGTCTATAGAATATGGTTTCAGCTTTGCACTTATTAAATCACTCTTTGGCCTTACGTTCTTGTACTTCATCAGAAAGAAGAGATCGTAGACATCATTTGCCTTTGTTCTCTCCCTAGTCAGCAAGGCTCTGACTTTCTCAGCAAAAATCTCTTTCAGTCTCATGAAGAATACGCTAAAGAGATGGATATCCTGGTAGATTGGACTCGAGGTTTTAAACTCCGGTTCTAATACTATTTCTTCTCTCATACTTTTGTTTATTTCCAGATTCTGCGATCTATTCTCAAATTCGTAAAGCGGGCCATTTATCCTGAGCTCCAGATCAAGCGAAGTTTTGGTTCCCCTGCGTTTTGTGCTTACCACAGTATAATTTCTAGAGAAGAATATAAAATCCACAACCCACAGAACAATTTGATGATCGGAAAAAGACGTATCAATGGCCTTATTCCTAGTTTCTGATGAGATCAATGATCAGTTGCGGCATAGTATAATTCATTTCTTCCGAATTGTGTCTTCTACCTCTCTCATGAATCTCTTGACTTTCTTCAGCTCCCGAGCCGAAATGTAAACATTTTCATCGTATTTTACGTTTGAATATGTGTGAATCAGCATATTCCTCAGTTTTCTAAGCTCTCTTATCTCTTCTATTGTTTTGGGTGAAAGAATATTCCTAAACTTATCGATTAGTCCATTCTCACTCGCGGCAATTCCTATTCCTTTAGCTCTTATCAGGAGCGAGAGAATTTCTAGCTGAATTTCGCTTATCAGTTGTAGATCCCTCTCGAAAGTCCTTTTCAGGGTCAAATCCGCTTCCAAATATTCCTTCAGTGAACCAGGCAACCTTTTTTCGATCTCATTAACGTACTGGGCAATCTCTCCTAGTTTTTCCTTTAATCTGCGTGTTTCATCCATTAATCATCAGCTCGTAGAGCCAATTAAAGTCAGAATATTCACGAATGATCCTCTCGGAAAAGTCATAGAGAGCACCATTGTCTTTGGACATTATGATGGTGCCATTCTCAAGAACTTCTTGCTGTATCATTGTTGCCAACGAGTTCAGACAGGAAATATCTAACCTGGGGTCCATTTCCAAGTCATCATATCTTGACAGGACTGAAATCTCTTTGGCTGGGTCCTTGAGAAGGAATGCTATGTCAATGTCCCGGTAATCTGTCTTCTTTTCAACATAGCTTCCAAACAAGTAGATTGCTATGACGTCATCATCGTTAAATGCCTTATCAAGAAGAATTTTCAATCTTTCTGCAATTCTTTCATTTCTTCTCAGCCACTGTACAATTGCTTCCTCAACTGCATTGCTAAGTGAGCCTTTGAAGTAGGTAAATCTTTCAATTGCGCGTTTTCTTAACTGCGCACCTACCTCATTGTTTATATACGCTTTGATTTCCATAATTCATAATCCCTTTAGGTATTAATACCTTAATAATTACAAAAATCTCTATACCATCTCGAACTATTTATCAAAGTAAGTTTGAAACGTTGCAACATCTCTCCACAAAAGATTGTGTCCTTATCGAATGAAACCCGTCGAGGCCGGTATATTTTATTGTTGTCTAGGCTCCCTCTTAACCATTTCTGGTACACAGAAGCTAACAAATATATGCGTTATAGCTTACGAAATGCAAAATACTTAAGGAACGCTAAATTGTAAATGAAAATAGAAGAAAGGAAAAAAAGACCAACAGAATGAATTTATCATTTCCGTTACGTCGTTAAGAAAGGAGTCTCAATCTCAGCAGAAACGCCTCAAAAGATGGGGCATACCTGATGGGGGGGAAACGTTCATCTTCAGGTTAAAGCAAAAGAATGCGAGCAAAACGATAAAAGAGATGAAGGTGAAAAGAAGAAACTGGGTGTACTAACTAATAAATTCAGAACTGTTATGGGCGATAACGATCTACTCCAAAAGCCATTTCCACAAAGGAACGTATTTTATAACTCCTCTTGTGCCGTACCACTCTGACTCCTCCTCACCTTCATATTCTTCAGTTAGCACCAAAAGCTTGGTACACCCAAGTTCCTTTGACGCCCTTAGTATTGATTTGACCTCCCTCCGCTTTGTCTTTTCATCAGAAGGATCGGTGCAAACCTGTATAAGCTCAGTGATGGATGTTCCATCTTTAATAACAAAATCAACCTCTTCTTGCTGCTGATTTTTCCAGTAGTAGAATTCAAGATGACTATTTTCAGACCTCCTCTTGAGTTCTATGGCGACCAGATTCTCATATAGTAGACCATTGTCATTACTTCTCCTGAACGCCTTTGTCCGGATGAACCCGTTGTCGATGCAGTATATTTTTTTGTTGTACTTGATCCTCTCTTTAACCTTTTCTGAATACCTCTCTAATTCAAAAAAGAGATAGGTGTTTTGTAGATAACTAACATAATTCTTGACCGTGTGTGGGCTTTTTAGTCCTGTCAGTTTGCTGAGATTGTTATATGATATCTCGCGCGTTACATTAGAAATCATATAATAAGCCAGTTCTTCAATGACCCTAGTTTTTCTAAGTTTGTACCTCTTGATTATGTCCTTGTAGATTATCGAATCAAACAGCAAAGACAGGTATTCAGTATAGTTCATATTTCCGACAAGTGGTTCAGGGTAACCCCCATAAACTAAATACATTCCAAATAGCGCTTTCAACTCGGCCTGAGTCTTGACGGATCCATTCTCTAGGGCAATTTCCCTAAAAGCCAATGGAAGAATCGTGAGGGTGAGATGTCGACCAGTAAGGTGAGTAGCCAATTCCTGGCCGAGTAGATTCGAATTGCTTCCAGTTATCACCAAGTTGTATCCCTGTCTCTGTAGCCTGTTCGCAAAGAGCTCCCACCGAGCCAAGTTCTGAATCTCATCAAAGAGCAGAATCTTGGGATGATTGTAAAGTGAGTTCAGCACAGTCACGATTTCGTTATAGTCTTCGAGCTGTGTTAGCGATTCGTCGTCAAAATTAGCATAGCCAAAATGATCTTCACCACTTAGCACTCTAATCGCAAAGAAAGACTTTCCAGATCTTCTTGGACCTATTATAACTTTGATCATCTCGTTTGAGGTTGCATCTAGTATCAGATTCCTCTTTATGTATCGTTGATCGATTTTTCTTTGAAGTTCTTCTCTTTGAAGTAGTAGTACGTCTCTTATTGAAGTCAATTTTATCTCTGTTTATAATGCACAAAAGTTAATAAATTTATGCATTATAACAAATGAAATGCAAAAATATTATCAGGAACGCCTCATCCTGACATCCTCCCACGAATGAATTCTGTGGGGTTCCTGCTTTTGCATTTATTTCGTCTTCATCCCTCACGGTCCGGACAGTTTTGCAGGAGCATATTACAGAGGTTTGAGGTCGTTTCAGTCCTGAACGTTGCCTCTCTCTGGGGGTATCAGTGCTCCCATTACACACATCCCTGTCTGCATGCAATCTAGATATGCCTTTGACCCGTTCCCCTGCATGGACTGTGGAACGG
>JAKAUD010000053.1 GCA_021827885.1 Thermoplasmata archaeon
CATATCCATACCGAAGGGGTTCCATTTGATGTTGAATCTATGCAAACCTCCCCCAACAACCCTTGCAATGGTCTTGGCTCCAGTAATTGTATCGGCGAAGGAAAATGTGTTATATCCACGTTTGGAAGAGTCTCCAATGTAGATTAGTACCCTAGTCTCGTTTTCATAAAAAATATTATCAATATTCAAATCAAAGTAATACTTTCTGCTTTCGCCATGTGCACTGTAGTTGAATTTCCCGGCACCTTGTTCAAATTTTCCTATTTTTATGTCTTTCATTCTGACACCAAGCTCACCCGACATCTCTTTGACTGCTTTCCGGAACTCTTCAAAATAAAACTCCGGTTTCATAAACATCCAATTGCGGCTTCCGTAAAGATTTTTCGAGTTCTAACAATCAATGAAGAGATCATAAACCCATCTTATGCCTTTAAGTCAAAAGGTGAGGCACTGTCGGGATTGTATAGTTCCTGGAAAGCTTTTTCGGGGTTATGAAGAGGTGAAGGCTTAGTGATGGCAAATAACGCTTGGCGAAATGCTAAATGCTTGAGGAAAGTTTTATTTGCAGCTATTCTGCTACTGCACTTCTCGTGGCTTACCAAAACCTAGAAGGTGCGGTTTAATCAGATTTGAACCACGCTCGAATACAAATCTGGTAGGGTATTCTGTTCCATTCTGAATTTAGTCCCGTGGTTATGATGAGTTCTGGCATCGAAATCCACATATATTTTTCCTTTTTCTATTGCCCTCAATATCTTTCCTTGGTCAAGACCAGAACAGAGATATATCTCAGAATACCAGTATTTTTCAGCCTTAGATACCCTCCCGTCTATTCTGGTTTTGTCTAATGATGATCCTGTCTGAACTTCAGCTCGAACATATACGCAGTTTGGTAGTTTGGCACCAAGCTTGTGAAATAAATCATCGAACCCCCAATAAGGTTGAGGGTCCAACTCCTTTAGCCCCACTCGCTTTTTTATAGTTTCTAGCCATTCGGTGTGTCTTTGACTTACTTGGTTAGGGTCGAACGAAACTTCAACTCTCCTTTTTTCTTTATTTACAATTATGGTGAACCCTCTATCAGTTCTTTGAGTTGCGTTCAATGTTTGCCTAAAGCTCATCTCATTTTGAAGAGTTTCGTGAGGCCAGCCATACTTGGGCAAAAAGACTCTGGAAACAAATTTTATTGCTCTGGGGGATGGTTCAAAATGTGTAAGAGTAGTCAGAGAAGAGGTAGTTGCCCTTTGAGCTTTTAATTCCCATTCTCCACTATTGGCTAGTGGGATGTTATTCTCCTCTATCTCCAGGAGGTCTTCCAAAGTGTTACCTACACAACCATCATTTGCAGGCCGGGTACATTCAACAAAACCAAGCTCCTTGATCTCTTTCAGTCTCTTCACTAGTTCATCCTTGGTGTAAACTTTCGTTTTCATCACTCCGGTTTAGATTATTATCGTCATGCACCTTGTCCGGCTTCCAGAAATCTAGAAGATATTCAAATGTGACACCCATCGTTATGTAATTGCTCGGCCACCCAAAGATTCCAATTTGATTCACCAAATTCCTCCTGTCCCATATTATCACGTTCCTTAGCTCATACCCCCTTGCGGTCAGTTCGTTGATCAGGTGGACGTGAATCGCTATCCTCTTGTTTTCCCACCACATATCAGGAACGTTAATTACGCAGTGTCCTTTAGGCTTTAACAAAGGCAGAAGATTCTCGAAAAGGTCTCCCATGGTCTCGGTATATTCTTCAATGGGAAGGATGCCAAGATCTCTTGGGTCTTGGGAGTATTGTTCCACCTTGCCAAGCTGGCCATTGTCCCTTTTCCTCCTGGACTTGTTCTTCCTTTCCCTGTTCAGGAGGTTAGCATACGGAGGTGAAGTGAATATTAAGCCTACGGTGTTGTCTGCCAAGTAATCCGGTATGTTTCTAGCATCGTCCTGGACTGCTATCTGTCTTGAATTGCCCACGATTCTCTGAGTCGCCAATCTCTCACCTGACAACCTGATATACTTCTCCTGAAGGTCAAAGCCTACCGCGTTCCGGTTTGAGTCTTGGGCTGCAATTAGTGAAGTTCCACTTCCGACAAAAGGATCAAGGACAAGCTCGCCCTCGTGAGTGAATAACTCTATGACTTGCCTGGCTAGTGATATAGGGAATGTCGCAGGGTGAACACTCTTGTCACGGATGTCCCTTTTCTCGTAATAAAATTCCCAGACACCTAGCTGTCTCTTGAGCCATTCCTTTGCACTGAGGCAGTTAATATGATTTTTTGGACAGGAACAGGTACGATTATTATTGATTTCAAGTGGTTTGTGTTTTTCCAATTCATTTTCAAAAACTACCCTGGTATACTGATCACTCCAGAGATTGTTGTTAGAATATTTTTTATATTCAGATTTGTCAGAATTCATTTTCAATTATGGAGAAAGTTAACTCATAAAAGGTTGATGGTTAAGGCTATGAAACTGCACTCTAATAAAATAGTTAGCCCCGAACAGAGTTATTCAATATTATGGGAGCAACAAAGCTGACGATCTTAGTAAAGCTTCCAGATGGCAGTCCAGTATCGGGAGCTAGAATTGAGGGGCTCAATAGAGACACATATTACGGAAGTGCAAAACAGTGGTATGGTACAACTAATGGAGATGGACGTTACTCGTGGGACCATATAAGTACAGGAGTTTGGGGAGACAAATACGACTTCTACTGTAGATACGTAGACAATTCTGGAACAGAATGGAAAGGAGAGTTAAGCGATAGAATCCTCACTTCAAAAGACCCTGTTGTAAAGGAGATGACGTTACGTAAGCTCTTTCTTGACGAGGATTTAGAGTTTAAGCTACCAACAGATGTAGAAGACAACATAGGTAAAAGCGAATTTGGAACGAATCAAAATTTAAGAAATTTAGGACTGTATACCTTACTTTGGTACATGTTTCCAGCAGATAGTATTCCAGGTTCTCCTCATTAAAATTCGCCCCAGTATTCGATGCACGAGACCCTAAAATGACAATAGTATTAGGGTAAGTAAATTATATTTCAGAACTTAAGATTCCAAATATCCCCCTGATAATTCTACGAACTCATCAATTATTTCAGGTTTCATTTTTGTCAAATGGTCTAGCTCCGAGATCTTCTTTAACTGAATCAAAAGACAGAAAAGAGCACATGTCTGCCAATCCTTTTTCACCAAAGTTCAGAAAGGCTGGTCTATTGATTTGCTGCAACACTTCGTCTCTTCTAGATGCAGGAGACACGATACACATCTTAATGTTCAGATTAGGTTGAAGTGCAAGCAGGTCAGCCATTCTTAATATTCCGGAATAAATGGAAGATTTTCTCTCAATTTCGAATGCTCTCACTACAGCTCTTTTTTTAATCCACAGAACATCAATAAGTTTGACAATTTTCTGAACGGCGTTATCATACCCTAAGGGAAGTTCATCTAATAGTATTCCGCGCCCAGGTGTCCAAGTTTGAGTAACACGAGACCTATCAGGATTCGGCAGCCATACATTGAATCCTAATGCTTCTCCAATGTAAGCAACTTTAGCTTGTATTTGATAGGTTTCTGCATTTCTCGTTCCAGATTCATCTTCTGAATCTAAGTCATCTGATGGAATAGAAACATCCACGTCACCCATCGGGGTTTTAACTCTTTCGACTTCCGGCTTCCAGTAAGAACGTATTGTTTTATAGAGAAACTCAGAAATTGTTCTTGGAGATCCTTCAATTCCTATTGTTCTAAAACCGTTAATGATTGCTTTGTTGCTTGACACTATTTCGGTTCCCACATAGTTGTCTGTACTCTCTTGAAGGCCCTTGAAATCAAAGAATTTGATGATTTTTCTTCTATCATTTAATGAAATGACTGAAATATATTTCTCGGGATTAGTAATGAAAAGCATAACGTTAACCATTCTGCCAGAAGGTCCAGTAAGCCAGTTCTTCCTATCTTTGTTCTTATCCTCGAGTCCGTCTATTAGTTTTGAAAGTTTGTTTTCGTTAGATTCTTTGAAAATATCTGATAACACTGACTTTAAGTCTTGGTTTCCTTTGATATCTCTGAACATTGTTCTCCACGAGTATTGATATATCATACAATTAGCAACTGCAATATCTTCCTTCCTCTTGCCCTTACCATGAGTGTCCAGAATCCGTACAATTGAGTCAATCTCTTCATCCCCTAGAGCTTCATGAGAATCATCCAGCATTTTGTGATTCCAGAAATCCCAGAACTCTTCACTCTTCTTTTTCCAGTACTCTGTTTCATCTGTGTAATTTGCTAAAAATCCTTCATACTTGGCTTTGACTTCTGACGGTTCCATACGGTAAGAAATATGGAGTAGTCTAAAAATCTTTTTCGCAGCATGGAGAGAGAATTGCCCCATACTAAGTCAGAAACTTGGAGGTCAAGAGGAGTAAAAAG
>JAKAUD010000217.1 GCA_021827885.1 Thermoplasmata archaeon
TGCCTTGGATTCTCTATGGTGTGTTAGAATAAATAATTGCGTAGGTTCTGCGAAGGTTTCGCATACAATAAGAACTATATCTCATCTGAATATCGGGGCTCAATGAATATGGGAGAAAATATGAAAAAGTGGTTTCCTGTGATCATTGCTGTGATCATTGTTGGTTCCGGATTAGGCATACCTTATGGGCTGGGATTTGTTTCATTCACACACACCACAGCATCTTCCTCAGCCAATCTTACAATACCTTCAGGTCAGTTTTATCAGATTTCCAACGAAGATTACGCCCCTCCAGGACAGGTTGATATATATCTTTCCTCATGGTATGGGTGTCCCATAGGCGCAGCAGATTCCTGGTTTATTTATGATTACTTTTCAGGCTTTATAAACATGACTCCATATGTTCTTGCGCACAATGTGAACATTCAGAATGGAGCAATTCCCGGTCTTCTTTTCAAGAGCAACATATCATTTGGTGATAAACCCCTCCACACAACAATTGATTTTTATTCATATTACCTTTATAACTTATACCTGAACAGAACAGCCGCAGGTTTTAATGATCTGACAGGGGGAATTCCAATACCTCAGAATCAACTCGTATCAACAGGAATTTCAGAGCTAAAAACTTCCTCTTTTCCTACTCCGGTTGTTAACACTATTATCAACATAACCACTGTTGATCATATTGAAGGAATGAACAGTCCTTCAGCTTATCTTCATCCACCCAACAACAAAATAAACACTGTTATGGTGATAACCGGGGTTTCTGGAACATGGATCCTTAATCTATACATGATAAAACCACAATCTTTGAACGGTCTTTCTTATCAATATATGGAAGGAAACTATGGTAGTTTTCCATCAATTGAAAACGCAACTGGAAATTTTACAAAAGCTCTGGAATATTCTTCAGGTACCGTTCCCTGCCCATGAGTGTTTTGGAATATCTCGAGGTACTGAGGATACTTTCCGCTCTTGTTTGAATTCACCTGTTTCTATGATTTTCATATAAATCAATTCCGAAAAATACATTCGTCCATACCGAGTATCACTATTAATGGAAATATACAGATATTGTCTAAACAGGTCAAAATACAAGGCGCTATCCGATCTTGACACTTTAATTAAATTCAAAAAAAATGATCAAGTAAATTTCAATGATCCAACCAAGAAAATTCTATTCGCAACTCCGTATTGTTTATATGATTCAAATGAAATTAACAATGGGCTTAGTATTACTTATCACCCACAATGGAGGTCAAAGGTTCAAAATCAAGGGTTGAAATTTTATAATAATATGGGCAAGGAAATAGATTTAAGTGACGAATCGGAAATATACAGGACTTGGCCGGCATTTGGGAAATTCGGTGGAATCCCGGAAATTTTAATCGAAGCCCAGGATGATATTCAATTGGTATGCCATCAAGAAATTATGAATGGCGGGGCGGTAGAACAGTGGCATCAGGATGGGGTCGGCAATTATAAGCTTCCATTCAATACCGCAAAGATAATTAGGCATGCGGTTCAAGCAAATGATGAATTTGTTTCACCTGATGGGAGCAATGATGAAAATTCAATTTTGGGAATTACAAAGGGGAACAATGTACTTCTAAATTATGGTTATAAAAATTATAAAAATTATAAAAATAGATTTGTCACATTTTCTGCAGGATATGAATTTAGAACTTTTGAACTATATATAAAAATATGGGCAGCGTACTGGGTTGATGTTAAAGATCAATCGACGAGATATGTTCGGTATGAATCCACTGACCCGATTAAAATTTTTCCCTGCAGTTACCCACATTGCCTCGATTGCAGAGAGCTTTTTTCACTTATCAATCACCAGGAGGAATTGAAAAAAAGGTATATTGAAAAGTTAGATGATTCTCAAAGTTGTGCCTATCTCCAAATTCATGATGGGGTAAGTAAATTGATAGAAAGAATAAATAAAATTTCAGATAGCTTTCTCTTTACGCATTCTGAACATGTGGCTCTATTGTGATTTTATAACTGCAGATTTTAAATTTCAATAATAATGCAGAACAATTATATCTATAGATTCACACTTGAATGACTTTTCAAGTATAAAATGTGAAAATTGTATTCAATTTATTCAAATAAGAACATTCTAAGTGCAAAAAACGCCGACGTCTATTGTATTCCAAAAGTCGGTTCCTTAAATTATTTTATAATCAACTCAATAAATCTTAAATCCATAGTTTCAGCCTCACTATCACCAAGTTTGTAGGACATCTTTCTCTCAATCGTGAATAATGATTTCTTGTTGGGCGTTTCTTTGTCATCGAAATTCATTTTAGACTTGATGTATTCCTCATAGCCGCTCTTCATGATCTCAATTCTCTTTTTGTTTCTGGCATACACGGACACTCTCTTCACCCCTTCTTTCTCTCTCCTCAAGAGTCCATTATTCAAATCTTCTTCCAGAAAATCCTGATCAAGGAAAATTGCATCCGGAAAGTAATCAAGTATGCTAGATATGCTCTCATCACCTTTATATTCAGCTGAGAATAATAAATCAAAAGCGAACCGTTCAAGATAGCCAGCTCTGGCAACGTTGTACATCTTACGATTAAGCACCTTCTTTCGACCTTTAGAAGCAGAATCCAATAATTGCTTAGCCTCAACGAATTTTCCAGAATCTTCTGCATTGATTATTCTATAAGCAGAGATGATTGAGTTTATCTTCTCTCTTTTCCATCCCGCATCTGTGAATACCTTCACTTGATTCTTTTGCACTTCTGTTAATGGGAATTTCGCCATACTTTCAAATCCTGTGATGAAATTCTCATCTAACCCAAGCGCTATGCCCGAGTGTGAAGATATCTGTTTACCTATTGCATCAAGTATTACATTAAACCTTTCTTTCGAAAAATCTGGTGAGTTTTTATCCACAATAAGGTTCAGGTTGATGTTTGTTATGTTTACGTTGCCAGAAGCCACAATCTTCCCATATTTTGAAATACTTTCCGGCGAAGCGTCTTTGATCTGCCCGTTTTCGTCAGAAAAGGATGATTTTATCCACTTTGCAGCTGCTCCCACCTCCTCAGCTATAAAAGTAAAAAAGGTTTCCAATAACACATTTTGCACCTACTCTGATGGGAAAAGCATCTCTATCTCAGATATATCTGTGATTACGGCAAGCGATCCAGGAAGAATTGCCTTTACATCAGCCACTTTGACTACTTGCTCTGGATTATCTATGGCCTTTACTTCTTTGCCATTCAAGGATAATGTCCCGGATTCTCCAATCTTGAAGCCCAAGCCCTCAAGTATTTCTCTCTTCTCCACTCCCTGTACAGTCAACCATACTAAATTATTGCTATCCATTTTATCATTTCCGTAGTTAATCATGTTTGCGTTATGCTCAGTTATTACTAATGTTAATGCCAAATAAGAATATTTGCCTGTATATATACGTATTTATGTTATCGATCCTGCATCTGAATTTAGTTCAGAAGAGAACCTTCAAGTGTAAGCTCCTTTGAATTGTTACCAATAAACGCCAGAAATTGCATATCACTTCAGTATTTCATTGTATATAATGAAATCATCAATGGCACATAAGAGAGATAAAACTATCAGACTCAAATATTTATTGACCGTGTGAATAAGGGTATAATGCAAGTTAAAGTCCATCATATAAGATCAGAGAATCATGACAAAAGTCAATCTATGTTCAAAGCCTTTATAGCTTCCGTTGAGCCACCATATATGGGTATACTGATGAAACCATCACCATTTCAATGGGAAGAGATTATGGAAGAAGGTTTTGTCAGACTTTCTTTCCCTGGTGAGGATATTGTGTTCGATCTAAAGGTAAAATACAGGATTGAAGTAGGGGAAAACACCATATTTTTCGTAACTGGCGATCAGGCCGAGTTCGAAGAAAGGGTAAAGGAATTTGAAAAACAAGAAAACTGAAACAGAAAAACTTCCTCCAGCTGTGATTCGCAGGAAAGGCTCATTATTCACAGTTTCCACGTATGGAAAAGGGGTTTACGGAGAGAAAATTTTAACATTTGATGGTAAGTATCTCAGGCAATGGGTTCCAAGAAGAAGCAAGCTGGGTTCCGCACTTTCTAAGGGAAATTTTCCCCTGAAAATAGAACGTGACTGGAATGTGCTTTATCTGGGAGCTTCTACGGGAACTACTGTAAGTCATATTTCTGACATTGTTACAGATGGCTCCATATTTGCAGTTGAATTTGCTCCAGAGCCGTTCCAGAAATTACTGGCGCTCTCCGAGCAGAGGACAAACATTTTTCCCATACTTGAAGATTCACGATCACCGGAAAGATACAGTTTTTTCATAGACCGGAAGATTGATCTGATATACCAGGACGTTTCCCAGAGAGATCAGCTG
>JAKAUD010000213.1 GCA_021827885.1 Thermoplasmata archaeon
GAACGTAAAGCTCTAATGCTTTAAGCTTCGTTTCATTATCAATTTCTTTCATATGTTATAAAGATAATTTAACATTTAATTCTTTCTATTTAATAGGATAAATATTTATGGGATCGGTGCTGATTTCCATCGGGATAACTAACTGAATATTCTTCGTGCAAAATAACGGAAATCACTTCGAGCGCCTCTTGCGGGGACTGAGCTGGAAAATAAACAGATGCATCTATTCAGATTTATCATGGGTGACCTTTGGACAGTTAACGGTAAAAAGGTATCACTTGCCTTATCATGGATACCCTGAACAAGAATGCGGAATTTACCATAATTACCGCCATTTAGCCGTGTTTTTTCCAGAACTTTACCACCTCTTTGCCGAAAATACCTTTCGAACACTCATCCATTTCAAGGACAGTATCATGTCAATTGACCCTGCTAAACATAGAAGAGGTCCTCTGAAATGCATCTTTGTTTGTGCGGGCCATTCAAATGCAGAAATGGAAGATAATTCTGCATAAAGGAGTGTTCTGACGTTCCGTTGTTTCAGCTACAGTACCAGCAAGCGCAGCTTCAAGAGTGTCATTTTTTATCCGCCTTCTTATGGATTAAGAGGTGACCAAAGTATTTTAAGCCATAAATCATAATAATTTGATGAAAGGAATTGTTCTTGCTGGGGGGACCGGGACAAGGCTTGGGGCATTAACCAAAGTAGTCAATAAGCACCTCTTGCCGGTCTATGATAGACCGATGATATTTTACCCTATACAAACCCTCGTAAGTTCTGGGATTACAAGCATAATGATCGTGACTGACAAGCGAAGAGCGGGTGATTTCATGAATCTACTAGGATCAGGTAGGGAGTTCGGGGCAAGATTTACCTACGGTCTTCAGGACGAGGCATCTGGGATTGCGGACGCAATATACATAGCGAAAGATTTCGCAAATAATGATGATGTCACCGTGATATTGGGTGATAACGTATTTTTGGGTAAGGTACCTCTAGTGAACCGCGTAGATGGGAAAGGGAGAATATACTTAAAAAGGGAAAAGGAATCGTACAGATTTGGTGTTGCAGTAATAAAGAAAGGTTCCATAACTGACCTCGTTGAAAAACCAGCAGATAATATATCTGACTTAGTTGTCACGGGCTTATATCAATATCCACCTGATGTTTTTGGTTTCATAGAGAAACTGAAACCATCACATAGAAACGAAGTTGAGGTAACCGATTTGAACAGGGCGTATCTAAAGGAAAGTCGGCTTAGCTTCAAAATTTTAAAAAATAAATGGGTAGATGCAGGGACAGTTCAAAGCCTTTATGATGCACAAAGGATGGTTAAAAAATATCATAGAACTAAAAGGGAAGACTGAATGATTGGGTCTACTTGCCGTAAAAGTCCAATGTGTTGATCTTAAAAGTAAGACCCTTTACATTTTTCCTCCATAGTATTAATCCTATAACGTTCCAATTCTATTATGGTGTAGACTAATTTCTTTCAATAGAGAGGGAAGATCCTGAGGCATATCTATTACATACGTAGGGTTGTATCTCTCTAAAATACTCGCTTTTCTGTGACCCCACGTAACCGCTACACTTATGTATCCAATTTTGCTTCCCAAAATAAGATCACTTTCGTTGTCGGTAACCATTATCAAATCTTCTGAAGCGAAATGCTTTAAGGCCTCATATTTGTCATGGACAATAAATATCCTTTTAAATGCGTATTCAATTTTCAAACTACTTAACTGCCTTTCACAATTTTCCTTATTTTGCCTTGAAGTCAGCAGAAACAAATCACCGTCTTTATTTACTGAGCTCAGAATCTGTTCCACCCAATCGTATAGTTTGTCATATGCAAGGAGAGATGGTTGTTCAATGAAGTTAGCGACTAAATTGTTATAAGGTTCAATATTTTCTTCATTTATGCCTGAATTAATGAGCAGTTTATTATTATCTTCCCCTTCTCTTTTTAAATTAACAAACTCTTCGAAATCTATGAATATACCATGAAGAATTGCAATTGCGCTTTTATATGCGGCATAGCTTCTTAACCACGTGTCTAGAAGCGTACCATCAAGGTCAAAGAATATTTTTGTTAGCTTCATATATCTCCCTCAATCCTTCTTTGAAATCTTTAAAATTGTAATTACCAATTACGGACAACAATTTTGAATTGTTGAACTCAATAGAATGTAGACGAATCGGTAAAGACTTAAATTCTAACTTGTCCCTATCATAATCAAAAAATTTCGCAATTTCTGTCACAACATTGATGATCTGAGTTGAATTTCCTGATACAACATTAAAAACCCCTGGCTGTCTTTTCTCGACAAATATTTTTATAATGTTTACAACATCACCGATATTTATATAATCTCTAGTATAACTTCCATCGCCATATACTGTCACCTTAAGTCCATTACGGAAATTCCTGAAAACAGATGGAATAAGTTTTGAAGAATTATCTGAATCCCCATAGACATTTCCAATTCTTAATACCGTCACCCTTGTTGGAGACAAGATATACTTACTCAGCAATTCACCGAGGAATTTACTAAAGGAGTACGCATCTGAAGGGTTCGCGTGAGTTTTCTCAGTTATCTTTCTAACTGCCTTTCCGTATACGTCTACTGTGCTCGCGTAAATTAGGTGATTTACCTGAAAATTTTTTAAAAGATTATATGTTCCGAAGACATTGCTTTCGAAATATTCCTTTGATTTTTCATCGTGAGGGTTTTTTTTAATTTCCCCTGCTAAATGGATCAATGTGTCAATTTTAATTGGCTCACCTCTATATTCCTTAGTAAGATCGAATGGAACCCACGCTACTTTATTAGGTGTTTTTTCAATGCTTCTTCTACCAATTAGCACAAGTCTCTGAATTTTCCGGTCATCAGCTAGAGCTTTCAGAAGGTGCTTCCCAATGAAACCGTTGTATCCAGTGATACCAACAACATTTTTCATTCAGTTAGTTTCTCCAATAAGAAATAGTCGATCAATACTGGTTCTATATCCATGCTTCTTAGCCAGCATTTGTTAGGTGTCAATGGATTAATTTTCTTTCGTGGTAGCTCAATTTTATCGGAATATCCCAAGCCTATCATAGTGAATATATAGGGCATATTCAATCCAAGTCGTGTAAAAAAGTCTATTGTAGTGAAAAAACGCCCAATATTTATTTCTGTCGGGTTTGGAACTCCGTTAAAGTCATAAGTTAAGTCTACTGAAAATATGCCATTTGGCGAATCGTCTATGGCTTTGATCGCGGAAATAGCGATCTCATCTACAGTAGGATCAGAAATAGTCCTAGCTGCCCCAGTTATTCCCGTGACTCCAGACAATGTTCTGTTAGAATAAGCCCATTTAAGCCGTTCTCTTCCCTGCGCCACTATAAGTTCTCCATCTTTCCAGATAGAGGACCAGGTGACACTTCTTGAGGTTAGCAAATTAGCGGCTGTAAATCTGCCCCACCCCTTGAAAAAGTTGATCCATTCTACTCCGAATTTCAGGTCAGAGATTGATACTGCCCCATAGCCTCCTCCACCCTCCTTATACCTAATCCAAATTTTTCCATATTTATTTAGGTGGCTACGCAAATCATCCTCCGAATTAACAATTATTGTGTCGGGTACCGTTAGACCTCGCTTCTTCCATATCATAGCTGAAACTGATTTGTCTACACAGGCATTCACTGTTTCTTGCTTAGGCCAGAAATACTTGATCTCTCTTTTATCTAGGATTTGACGGTTATCTGAAAGTACCTTTACTTCGAAATCGTGCGTGGGATAGATAAAATCAGGCGACACCTTATCGAGAATGGTTTCGATGGAAGATAAGTAGTCCTCACTTCTGGCTTCTGGAACTAAATAGGCCTCATCTGCTAGAGATTTAAATAGGTCATATCTATCTGACGTAGTTCCGATTACATAGAAAGACCCCGCTCGTTTAATAGACCGGATAAAATTATTTGCGGGGGCACCTCCAGCACCCCCAACTAATATCCTATGCATATTATTCAGAATTATTAATATATATTTAATCCTTATGACAATGACGGATGTGGGACGTATTTATTCTATCTTGTCCTTCCTGAAGGTCCCTTCGTTCTTTGTGATTATCACGTAAACCCTTCTGCCGATGTATCTCTTTGGAATGTCCGCCTTCCCTGACATTCCAATAGGAGTTACAGTCCTTTCAAGGAATCCCTACTATGTTGATTTCTTCCTTACGATCTTCATGATCACCTTCTTATTTTAGATTTTTGTTGGACTTCGTATGTTCTACTATTCACCGCATTGCGGTATTCTGACTTACATTTACAGGGATGGCAGGATGCTAGTCTATCTCGAGCTGCAGTGCAGCATAGGAATCCTCAGCTCCTGCCACGC
>JAKAUD010000080.1 GCA_021827885.1 Thermoplasmata archaeon
CTGGTATTATTATCGTCGTCGAAGGCATCATAACATTCTGAAGTTCATTTGATTGCATTATCCCTTTTTTATATATTAGGGGTATTTATGATTTACTGATGATTTGACCGACCTAAATTAACCATTCTAAAGTGCGGTGTCTGATGCAATGGATATTAGTTGGGCCCTTGTTTTCAAAGACGCCGCAGTCCTTTATTCGATTATGACCCCAATGTTATGTTCTCCCGACCCTTCTCACCTTGAAAGTGGATTTTACATTAGGCATCTTCTACCTTATGTAAGGATTCATCAAGACTAATGAACCCTATTACGGCTTGCCAAGTTTGATAGCTACATTGATCTTGATAGGGCTTATTCCGCTTGGTAATATGTTAGCCCATCATGTCTTTTGCCTTGCTCTGAAGGATGCATTAAACTCAAGTGTCAAATTTTACACGTTTTGAAGAAGTTCCAGGTGAAAAGAGCTTCTTTCATTCGAACTTGCAGACAAATGCCACCACGAGAATTATTCCTTGTTTACCCTGTCTTTGACTTGGTTCATTGATGAATTTATCAGTTCGTACCAGGCATTCGCGGTCTCCTCCCACGAATATCTCTTTGCGAACTTCACTGACGAGGACCACAACTCTTTGGGATTCATCAAAATTTTGTAGGCCGCCTCTGTGAGTGCTTCCCTGTCTCCATCCTTGACCTTCATACCGTTTATCCCGTTCTCTATGGTTTCCACTACACCAGGAACTTCATATGCAGCAGTCGGGGTGCCGGACGAAGACGCTTCCAATATAGAATACCCCCAGCCTTCAGTAACTGAAGAATGAATATTGAGCCAGCTTGAGGCGACAATCATTCCAAGCTCCGAATATTTTAGCCTCCCTAAGAATGAAACGTAATTGTCCATCCTCCTCGTCTTAACCAGGTTCAAGAGATTCCCCAGTTCCGGTCCCTCACCAATTATATACACCTTAAGATCAGGAACCTTCTCCTTCAGGTTCTCTGCAACGTATATGCACTCCTCCGGCCTCTTGTACCGTCTCATCCCCCCGAAATATACCAATGAAGGATGGGAAGTCTTTTCTGATGGATGGAATATTGATGAATCCACTCCGGGGGGGATCTTCACTATCGTAGACCTCTCGATCCCAAGTCCAACAAGATCGTCTATGGATGTTACCGATTCCGTAACGAACACCTTCCCTCTGTATACGACAGGGTAGCTCCTTTCCACGGCTGTTATGAACTTGGCAAGGATTGGATTGACCTGACCAGGAAGAGACCTCGCGTGAAGATGACGGAAGAATACGATATTATTCTTATTTAGGAATGAGGCAGAAGGCCATGGAACTGCATGGCCAAGGTCGTTGACGATTACATCGAACCTCCGGGGGACCAAGAAGAGTGGGAGCAACAGATGAAGAGTGATGCTGTTTCCCAGCCGTATAACATCTATTCCATTGATATTCTCCCTAGCCTTGCCCTCCTTCCATCCAGCGGTCACGAGTGTCACTTCGTCACCTCTGGCAATAAGTCTCGCTGCCACTTCGAAAATAGTTCTCTCTGCACCGCCAGATCTTGGATTTAATGGATCGCGATGTGCAAGCCAGAGGACTTTCATGAACAATGTATTATCCTTCAAAATATCTATTTTCTCTTCACTCGTTGTAAAATCATTGTTAATCCGAAACCTCCGATGTACGTCTCCCTTTATTGCTCGACCGATGTGTGTTCTGTTGTTCATATTTTATTGGGAAGTAATATAGGGAATCTGAAGAATAAAAAAGTCTCCCGCCAACAAGGAGAGCTTATCTGAAATTTTGCTTGTCTTTCCTGCTCTATAAAATATTTATATTCTCTGGCATCATATGACACCAGATGAAGGTTAGGCAGGTTATATATGATTTGCTGTTCATAGTTATAATAGAAATTTCATTGTTATTTGTCTATCTGAAGGGCCCGATTCCATATTATTGGGGGTTTCCGTTCACTAACCCCATCATTCACAATTTCTATACTTCTATAGGTCAGTTTACTATCGTTTCACTTCTACCAAGGCTGCCACAGCTGGTTTTCGGTACAACCGACTTAAAGATTTCCATGTTCCTTGGCCTTAGCCTGATTTGGGTCCCCTCCTTATTCCTTTCCCTTTGGCTTACGAGAGTTTTACTGAGTGAAATACATTTAGAGGATTATCTATATTTATCTTATCTCCCCGTTCTCTTCATAATTTTCAATCCTCACACACTTTACGAACTGTTCTCGTTTGATGCAACTCATATGTTTGCTGCTATGAGCCAAGTATTCTTCATGTACGCTTCCATCCTATCAGGCATCATTTTTTACTACAACGGTCGATGGAAGTTCTTAATCATTGCACTCGTCAGCATTTTGCTTGTAAATTATCAGAATTTTCCATTATCCTACTTCATAGTTTTCTTACTGTTCCTCATTTTTTCCCCGCTTCAATCTTATAGACTTTCCCATATATTGAGAAGCATATACCTCATATTATTATCAGTATTTGTTGCATTTGTTGATTTTTTCATTGGATTTTCAATAGTTACCGGAAACCGGTTTCCATACGGCAATTTGAATATACCTTCATTCTACGGTACAATTGACCCCAGCTACAGGGTGATATTGATTGTCAACGAAATACACAAAAATCTCATCAGCGTCCTCACTTTTCAGAATTTCATAAATGGTCAGTTCTATCCGGAATTCGTGCCGAAGGCAGTGTACGTTTCTATCCTCCTTGTTATTGGGCTTATGATATTTATTCCTCTCTTCATTTTTCTAAGTGGAAAGCGGAGACATCTCTTACCTCTTTATTTCTCTTTCATTGCACTTGAGATCCTAGACGTTTTCGGGAACCCGACCATATCTCTGATCTGGCCACAGCAAATAAATATATTTAATGTTATTTCTCTCCTCTTCAATAACAACGTCGTCTTTTATTACCCGTTAAAACTACTCGCTTCGCTTCTTTTCCTCTTTTCTTCTATATCCATTGCCGAACTGTCAAGACCGTTCTTTCGGCAAAGGTTCGGGCTTAATCGAAATAAAAAGGCTGAGACCGGTTCAACCGCGCTTCTCAAGCGTGTAAACGCCTCCAATATAAGTAAAATCTCCACAATAGCAGTGGTTGCACTGGTAATGATGTCACCCCTAGCAACCTATTCAATCTACAGCACGCCACGCGACCAAGGGTATAACACCATGGAAGTTTTTTATGCATACTTTGATGGAGTGAAAGACCCATCCATCTATTTCCAGACATCGTCGAATAACCTGGCGATGGAAAAGATAATGGATTCCTCTATCTTCGGATACGTGGAAAACCCTGAAATTGCACCGGAGCAGTCATACCCAAAGAGCCTGGCGATGTGTATGTACGGTCAAGTTGAGTCTTCCCTGCAGCCCGAGTTCATAAATTACATTATGAACACATTCGATTACAATTACATAGTCACAGATTCATCTTCCTTCGCACATATTCTTTCAAATTCATCCTTTTTCTCGTTGGGTCTTCGTTATAACTGGCTCTACATATTCAAAGTGTCCAAAGAAGGATATGATTCGAGAGATGTTCTTCTCACATCGTCAGTTACCCAACTCATTTCATTTGTGAACTTTTACCGTACGTTCCCACAATGGATATATTCTCCATACCTCCTCAACCTGAGTTCGATGGACGGTATTTTCAAAAGCGACACAGTCTATTACCCCTCTTACGTTACCCCATATAGTTACTTCATTCATGTTAATGACCTAAGCGTTATCATTCCTGCACGGTATACTGACAACACATATTATTCGGACACGTGGGAAATTGGTTATTTTGTTACAGTTGCACAAGCAACCTGGTCTCAAAACATTCAGCTCCTGAATAATTACCAGTACCAGAACGACATCAATGAATATTATGGTCTAATTTATACAGAGGCCAGGGGAGCCTCAATGCACATGATTTACGATGCTCCAGGGGGGAACTATTTTGCGATAGCTAGGTTGCTCTTAAGTAACGCAGGTGGATCTCTGAATATTTCCATCAACGGAATGCAGCACAATATCACCACAACATCATCGAACGCTTCTTTTTTTGAGTATGTTCCGATTGGAAACGTAAGCTCGAATGGAAGAATTCACATCACAATTACAAACGTTGCAGGGTTCAATTCTGTCAATGCAATACTGCTTGTTCCTGATCAGACCTTCTCCGGATACATACAACATTTCGAGCATTACTCTGCCTTATCCGTGCCACTGGGGTCCCATCCTCCTTCTCCTCTGGCCAAATACCCTATCTCCATCAATTCAAATGTATCCGATCCTCAGCTGGTCTATGAACAGGAGATAAATGTTTCATCCAGGGAAACAAATCTCATTAACCGCAATTGGACTAATATAGCCTTTGAGTATTCTGATGGAGCCGTCATTCCAGCCTGGATCCAGTACTATTCAAGCAGCATGAAATATGCAATCATCTGGCTCAGGATGTATGGAGAGATGAACAGGACCATATACCTGCTTGTGTACAACAGCACAACAAATCTCATGTCTCAGACAGGGTTCCTTGGCGAGGCCCCTGACCTTTCCCCAATCCACGGGAAATACTTTAATGCGCCTGTTGTTTTCGGCAGTGGCAATGCCTGGGACTGGAGAAGCAGTCTTGACGGGTGGTTCTACACCAATAGTTCAGCAACATATGTGGATAACGGCATCCACGTTTACAACGGAACCAATGGGGGCATTTATCTGCGAAGAAGTGTTCCTGCAGGAAGCGCCTTCAGCGTTTATGGGTGGACTGAAAACAGTACGGTCATGATAATAAGTGGATACTCCAACGAGAATAACACCAAAGGAGTGGGCTATGGTTGGGTTGGAAGCAAAGGATTCTACGATCTTCAGGAGTATCCATTTTTTACATACAACATCTCAGTGCCAGAAGAAAGATACCTCAACTACACATTCACTGACGAAATCCTATATAACAATACTGCAGAGTCCTTTATCAACGGCACCGCCTTCCATTACCCGTCAGACCCATATCCCACTATTTATAACGTTTCCTCTGTATTTCTGAGGGAAGCATATAACGACCCTCAGTACTATGAGTATGCATTTCTGAGAACGCTGCCCTTGGGAGAACTGATGCCTTCCGCAACTGTGTACTGGGGTGAGTGAGCATAAAGATAGCAATATTGGTAAGAATCCTGTGGTCAGCAGGGACACAGAAATTCGCTATATCACAGGCGAAGGCCCTGCAGGCCATAGGACACGACGTAGAACTCATATTTCTAAGGAGATCTTCAAAAGTGGATGTTTATGAAGATTTGTTGAAAGATGTCAAGGTCATCGTTTTGTCCGAAAAAAATAAATCTCCATTTGTTCCCATATACGATTACATAACAGGAATTTTCATGGCAAACAGAAAGGGGGAGGGGAGAGTTGATTATAACCTTATAAGAAAATTCCCTTCCTTCGCAAAGGATAGGGGATACGACCTGATAATATGCCAGGATCAGTGGGCTGGCCTTGCTGGATATTATAACTGGAGGAAATATGGGACCGATTTCATTGTAATCATGCACGAAATACCGAATAGGTATTCATGGGTGAGGGGTTGGAAAAGAGTATTTGCAATAATGGCTTTAAATTACCAGAGAAGAGTACTCGTTAACGCAAAGGTTGTAATCTCTTTGACCATGAAAGTTGCCAGAAGCGTCGAAAGTTTCTATCAGAATGATGGTTTAAAGTGCACGGATATATTCCCAGGATTGGAAGGAAAAGAATTTAGGAGATATGGAGAAAGAGAAAGTAGCGTAGCCCTCCTTAGCTACTGGAATGAGGTCAAGTTCCCAGATTTGTACATTCCTTTATTCAAAGCTATCGGGAATTACAAGTTCATAATGATTGGGAATTGGACCTCACAATCTTACAAGAATGACTTCTTAAAAAAATTGCGACTCGAAGGGGTATCTGACAGAGTGGTACTAAATGAGGGAGTATCCGAGAATAAGAAGATCGACTTACTGTCAAAGAGCAAATTTTTTATCAGATTCGGACTTGGTGAATTTGGAACCTCTTACGGAACTGTTGAAGCACTGGAATGCGGAACACCGGTGATTGCAAACGAGGAGCTTGGTATTTCAGATTATCTCAAAAAGTACTCAAACTCTCTGATAGTTTCGGATGCTTCCAAAATTGAAGAAATCAGGAGCTTCATTGAATCGAATGACAATCCAATCTCTTATGACAATCTTCAAAGAGAAATTACTAGAATGATCAAGGAATACAGCTGGAAGAGACATTCTGAATCGCTTCTGGGAACAGTCTCTCGGAAAGACCTTGAAAATAGCGATAGGCAGTTAGGAGGGCGAAATGGCGGAAAGTAGCATTGAAATATCAATCGTCATAACTGCTTACAACAGGAAGAGATTCATAGCTGAGGCTATCAAGTCTATCTTCAACCAGAGCTATGATCCTTCCAAAATTGAGTTAATAATCGTTTCAAATTTTGATGTGGAAATTCCAAAGTCTGTACCTGTTGGAATGGATATCAAGGTGATCAGGTCTGAAGGCACAATGGGTGAGTTCCTCTACGAAGGGATATCTAAGGCCAAGGCCGAGATAGTCGCGTTTCTGGATGATGATGATTTATGGGAGCAGTCCAAGGTCAATAAAGTAGTTCTAGCTTTTAAAAGAAACCAAGAACTTATTTTTTACAGGAACTCTCTAATTTACATAGACAAAGACAGAACTCCTATAAAGAACAAGAGAGTGCTGGATATTCTCCCCTGCAATCTAAGGGGATTTAGGATCTTTGGAAAGGAAGAGCTTATCAGAAATCTGTCAGGGATCCTTAAATGCGGTGGGGATTTTAACCTTAGCACATTTGCTATTAGAAAAGATATAATGAATACTTCAAGATACGCGCAACTCCGTTCAATAGTGAGCGGACCGGACGCTTTTTTTTTCTGGGTCGCAGCCTTAACGCCTGGAGCATTCGCACTGGATTCTGATATTTTGACCTTCTACAGGGTTCACAATTTAAATGTGTCTGACTCCGTTGACATCTACTCAAAACCAAAGGAAATAATGAGGGAGGCAAAGACCTTCGAAACATTGTTGGAAAATCATGATGAGAATATGGACGGCCGGATACTCAGGTGGTTGAACCTCCTATACAGTGAATACAACGAGATGTCGTCAATATTTAGTGCAAAGAGCAGAAAGATTGTGGGAAGAGAATTTGCCAAGACTTTAAGATATCCGATCAGTATGATGCACCCGATGAGGATTGAGCTTTCTTTACTATCCACGGTCTACCTCATATCACCCGTATTAGCATTGGGTCTATACAATAAAATCACCGAAAAATTAAGGAAGGGTTAATCAGTAAATAATTTAAATTCCCCTCTCTCAATCTTCAAATTGAGATAACAATCGTTTACCAACCCCCTAACTCTTCTCGTAAGATTGTAAGTGCCTATTGTACCGCCGATAATGCCATCTATCTGATAATCAATGCATTTCGACTCAATACCGTCCTGTTTGATCCTCCACGAGAGATCGATATCCTCTGTCCCGTTTACGTAAGTTTCATCAAACAGTCTCGATCCATATTTCTTTATCAAAGTCGATGAAAATATGCCGAATGAACCAAAATACATAACTTGCACTACTGGCCTATAAATCAATTTGTAAGGTCTCAAGGTGCTTCCTATAATAAATCTTATGCCAAACTTCTTCTCTAATGGCAGACGCCTCATTTCTTTCATCCCCAATAATGTGAGAATAATCCTCCTCCTTATGGTTCTGGAAGATATAGAAGCAAGTCGCGATTGGTAAATTCCTTGGGTACAGGTGAAGCAAATCATTTCTCTGTCGGGATTTAGCGCGAGGAGCGAATACTTCAACTCACTGACTTCATCATTACTTATTACATCATCATTCGACACAATAATCCATTTTGGATTGTATTCTATCGCCTTTCTTATTCCAATATTGCAGTTATGTGCAAAGTTGAAATAGAAATCTTCCCTACCTCCGCTCTCCACAAATATCATGCGAAGACCCTTGAATATGTTCTCCCTGCATTCCTTGGCATATTTTCCGTTGAAATCTGCAGTTGGTATTACCACTGTGATTTCATTGTCACCGTCAACCTCGTAGATATTGGCAACCCCCTTAGGCCTCTCCTTCATCCATTCAATGAGATCATCCCTATTTTTGAAGCTGTCATAGAACTCGATGATTTTATCGAAATTTTCGCTAGTAAAACGTGAGTTGCGATAATCCACAAGGCTGAAGAAAACCTCATCTTTATAAGTCTGTATGGGGCAGTAAAGACGACTATTTCCTAATGGAGAATGTTTTTGCATTTTATTAAAAGGAAAGTCAGCAACATAATAAATATTTCCTGCTTATTTGAGGTTTCGAACAATTATAAATCTATTCCCTCTTGCAATAGATGCTTGTACCATTTGACAGTAATAGTTTTCAAATCTGTATAAGAAATCTGGGAATCCTTAAGTGCTTCCCAGATTTCCTTTGCACCCCTTTCAATATCCCAGCTCGGAGAAAAGTTTAAGGATTTCCTAACTTTATCGAACCTAACCTTGTAAGACCTAGTGTCTGGAGACCCAGTCCATTCATATCTCTCTTCCTTCCCAATTGCGAAAAATATTTTTTTTGCGAGGTCAATTATCTGAAAATTTTGGTCGTCGTTTCCCAGATTGAATATCTCTCCACCCAAATCTTTCTCATTCTCAGCAGCCATTATTAACCCCTTACAGACATCTCTAACGTGGATAAAGGGTCTCCATTGTTTCCCACCCGTAGTTAAAGTAGTAAAACCCTTGGTAAATACTTGCCCCACGATATCATTAACAACAAGGTCAAAACGCATTCTCAGTCTGGAAAGGCCATAGACAGTAGCGAGCCTGAACACAATGACTTCAAAATCCTCCGAATTTAGTGTCATCGCATCCCTTTCAATCATAAGATTCGCCTTGGCATAAGTGGTAAGGGGGTTAGGTTTCGAAGACTCATCAACGAACTCATCATTGAATCCGTAAATGCTGCAGGATGAGGGCAATATATATTTTTGTATACCCAACGACTTTGCCAATGAAGCAATCCTAAATCTCCCAAGATGATTTATTGAGATTGTGTTGACTGCGTTTAGCTCACCGGAGGGATCATTGGAAAGTGCAGCCAAGTCTATGACGGCGTCAACATCCTTCATTGCATCTTTCAACCTTTCAAAAGAAATTGTTCTAATATCTTCTACTATTTTTTTTATTTCTGGATAGCTATTTAAAGTTTCTCCGAATAGAAAACGGTCAAGAGCCACGACTTCGTGATTTCTATTATTCAGGACCTCAGCAAGAACAGTACCTATATAGCCGCCTGCACCTGTTACTAAAACCTTCATTGCCCTTAGCTATAAAAACCTCTAATAAAATCTTTCTATTGTTACAATAGACGGTTGTTTTGTTATTTTTCCAGCGGATGTTGCAGTTCATCCGCAATCCTGTGAGAGTCCTTTGAGACCATTGCGAATCGTTCCGTAAGTTTTGATAGGGATCCGTAGACTGCCTTCACGTATTCCTTGTTTTTCATGTTCTCCAATAAGAGCATGGCCGCTCCTTCCTCCTGGACTTCGCTGTCCACATGAGAGTTCCCCTTTATCCTCCTGTTGTGCCTGCGTAATTTCCTGAATTCTGACTCTTCTGAAGATATGGTTCTTGTAACTGGGCTCACAATACTCTTCCCTTTCACGGTAACGAGTGCATTCGGTGCAAAGAGTTCATCCTTCCTATCCGTCAGACCTCTCTTAACAGAAAGCAGCGTTGTAAAGGTCGGTTTATTTTCCCCAAAAACGGCTGAATATAATTCCCCAAAATAGCCGGTTTAAAATTCCCCACCATTATGGGAAAGAAAGTGAGGAGTTGTGTACGACGATGAGGTGTGGAGAATGATGAAGGATCTGAAGGAGAAGGATATGATTGAAAGAGGAGGTGAAGCTGCAAAAGCCATAAATTAATTTATTTCTCATTTTGTCCGAAAGTGTGAGAAACACTACATTTCCTAGCGAGTCCAATTTCCTTTGTTCTTTTCTCTCATATTAAACAACTTTGAAGTTACATTTTATGATATAATATTCTTTCATAGAAACAGCGTACCTAGGGTATTGCAATACACATTATGTGGTATTAGTTGCCTCACCATCCGTTCTTTTTGGCACTTTGGTAGTATTCATATGTTTCCTTAAGCCCATCTATAATCGTATACTTAGGCCACCACTTTAAAGTGTTCCTAGCCTTCGTAATATCTGCTCTTATATAGTAAGTTTCCATCTCACTGTATGGCACTGCGCCCCAGTTAATTTCTAATTCGCCATTAAAACGTTTTATAATATCAGCAATTTCCTTCAAGCTGTGAGATTCTCCGCTACCAATGATAAATGAATCATAGCTCTGTCTCGAATTGACTATGAAATCTATTGCTGATTTATACGCCTCTGCTACGTCCTTTACATATATATAATCCCACATTTGGTCTCCCGGGGACAAATTTGCTACATTTTTTCCAATAGCACAGTTCATTAGATATGGAATAAGTTTACTAGTATTGTCCCTAGGTCCATACGGTGAAGTCAATTTAAGAGTAATGGCATTTATATTATATGTCTTCGTATAGAACTTCAAGATATCTTCAAAAGCAACCTTAGTTGCAGAATACAGATTAGAAGGTAGGATCGGAGCATCGACGGTTAAATCCCTATTTTGGTTAGAATACTCAGTAAATGTGCCGGTGTTTATAAAAAATCTGACGTCGTTTTGGACCATCGCCTGAAGAATTTTTGAAGGGAAAGTTATGTTAGAATTGAACATTTCCTCGATATCGCTTGCCGTGTGTCTCTTCTTATATAAAACCGCAAGATGTATGATCAAATCTGGCTTAAACCTTGAAATAACAGTTTCAACCCCTTCTCTATCTATAAAAAAACGCTCTATGTCGTCTGTGAACATCGTATTTATCCTCCATGTGTCGGAAGTTGTTCTGAGAGTTATTCCAACTTCGCAATTTCCTTTCTTGACGAGGGTTTCTAAAATATGCGATCCTACGAAACCATTTCCACCAGTAATTAGTATTCTTAATTTTCTACTGGTTACTTCCATTTCAACCTCCAGTCATAAGGGATTTCGTTTCCAAGGGGATCAGTTCTTTCGATCTCTTTTGGGTCGTACGGTTCCGTTGCGCAATTTGCCACAATTGCAACTTTTGTTCCTACTCCCCTGAATCCATTCCATATGTTTGGTGGAATTGTCACAAGTTTGTAATTCTCCTCTCCGATGAATAGTTCAACGATTTCACCTTTGGTGGGGGAAGTTGCTCTGTTGTCGTAAAGAACGAGCTTAATCATACCCTCCGGTACTGCATAATTAAGGGTTATCCGTCTGTGAATGTGCCATCCTTTTACAACACCCGGGTACACCTTGGAAAAATATATTTCCCCAAATTGCTTAAAAACGGGATCATCTGATCTCAACATGTGGAAAATTGCGCCTCTTTCGTCAGGAATTATTGAAAGCTCCGTTATACTAACTCCATCAATCATTTTATCACTCCGCTTACTAAATTCACCTGCACCCACTCACCATACCTTCCAAGGTGGATCACGGCTTTTCCATAATGCTTCTAATTCCTGCTTATCTCTTAGGGTGTCCATTGATTTCCAAAACCCATCAAGTTTGAAAGCATTGAACTGACGGTCGGATGCCAATTTTTCTACTGGTTCCTTTTCCCAAATAGTATCGTCACCTTTAATATAATCAAATATTCCAGGTTCTAAAACAAAGAAGCCTCCACTTGCCCACCCGCCATCTCCTGCTGGTTTTTCTACAAAAGACGCCACCTCGCTATTATCTCCAAACTTAATAAATCCAAATCTACCCTCTGGCTGAACTGCTGTGACTGTAGCTAATTTTTTATTTTGTTTGTGAAAATCTAAAAGTTTCAGAATGTTAATGTTGGCAACACCATCTCCGTATGTTAGCATAAACGTTTGTTCTTTGATGTAATCTTTGATTCTTAATATTCTACCACCGGTCATGGTTGTTAGGCCGGTATCGATGAGAGAAACATTCCAGTTTTCGCTATGATTATTCAATACCTCTATTTTATTTAAGGATGTATCTACCCTAATGTCACTGTTGTGTGCGAAGTAGTTCATAAAGTATTCCTTTACTACGAAACCTTTGTAACCTAGACATATGATGAAATCATTGAAACCATAATGGGAATAAATCTTCATAATGTGCCATAAAATGGGGTACCCACCTATCTCGATCATAGGTTTTGGTTTCAGTTCTGTCTCCTCACCCAATCTGGTTCCAAATCCTCCAGCCAAGATAACCACTTTCATCGGTTATTAATGAATACGTCATTATAAATTTAACTTAGAAGTGCCAGTTATTTGCGTTCATTCCAGACTGGAAATGCAAGGCCACAATAGCGGGGAAATTGCGCTATCCAGACTGCTTATTTTTTTAATTCGAGGAATGCAAATTAATCTGTTTTTACTGAAGGTTTATAGAAGATAGCTTATTCGCTATGTCCCAGACTTACGTTTGGAATCAAATAGATTGAAAGCGTGAAAGTTAAAGAGGCAGGAATACGATGAATTTATCGGAAAGCAAGAGAAATCCTATTCTCATTAACACAACATCTCGGACTATGTGTAAAATTTCCCCCAGCATCTCTCTACTAGGTAGATAAGATAATAATAACTCCGCTTGCCCATGATGGTAGATGGGAAATGAGCCTGTCTAGTTTATTTTTCTCGAGGACCGGATACCCTCTGATTTTCAGTACTCTGAAACCCTTTGAAGAAACCATTTCCTTAACGGCTTTCGCAGTAAACACATGGATGTGTCCTACTGGCCTTCCCCCTGCCTTCTTGAAGGGGTACCTACCATAGTAGCTATCCAAAGACACCTCGGTATGAAAAGGCTGGATCCCGAAAAATAAAAGCAATATCCTGTTGTACCACGCAGCAAGGTTAGGCGTGGTAAGGATGAATATACCATTTGGTTTCATCACTCGCTTTACTTCATCCAGAAAGAAATCTGTGTCATATAGATGCTCTATTATCTCTCCCGCATGTACGAGGTCAAAATAACCATCTGGAAAAGGTAATTTTTCTGAAGAGACATCGCATTCCATAGCATCAAAGCCGGATTCAGATAGTAACTTTACTCTGTTCCTATCTATGTCTATTAATTTTATGTCTCCCTCTGGAAAAATTTTTCTAAGAGCATTAGGGAAACCAGGGTTATTAGACCCAATATCTATTATGTGGTGAAACTCTTTTCGGTCAGATTTAATGTGACCAATCAATTCTAGAACTATTCTTTGCCTTGCTAATGGATAGAACTCGTGTGTACTTTCATACTTATATGCATTCGAGTGAATATCCTCTACTAATTTTTTCTGTCTCCCCCCAATCATTACTATATTTATTAAAAAGGATATATTTAAAATTTATTCTTATTTGTCTTTTTATTTTCACATCAGTGATGGGAGGGACAGCTTTATTCCCATTATAATTTTCTTTACCCTTTCTGGGTCAAATTTCATTTTGAGCAGCGTTTCCACCGGCCTTATTCCATAAACCCTCCCTGTTGGTGGGACAGAAATTTGGAAGTCCCTGATACTTCAGCTCATTCCATATCCATTCGTCCGGATTAAGTTCGGGAGAATATGTAGGAATGCGTCTCGTTATGATGCGGTCATTGTTGACGAACAGGAATCCTTCACATCTTCACTCCTGTGTATTATGATGTAACCCCAGAAGATGTAGATGAATCCCTTCTTGATCTCGGAGAGAAGCTGTTCGAGGAATGAGACGATGTTCTGGTTCCTCAGGCTCTAACCTGTGATGGCGAAGAACAGTTCTCCGTCCTCACTCACAGTAGAGACAATGGATACACTATCCCTTGCTTCTTTCACGTATTGCGAATATTCTTCGATGAGCCATCTCCAGAGGAAATCCTTATCCTTTTCAATGACAGAAGCTATCCTCTTGAACGTCAAAAGGTCAGTTGGAAATCAGTACCTCATTGCACCGTTGTCTATGGTCTCCTTCAAATTCGCTCTCTGTAGATCGGTCAGCCTGCTATTCCTCCTCTTCTTCCTATTCCTGAAGTCCTGGCCATTGTCCATTCTCTTCCTCCAGTCGTAGACGGTCCTCCTGTTCACACCCATCTTCCTGGCAACGTGTGCCTGTTTTGTTCCCATCCTGAGAAGCTCCATTCCCTGCTTCCTCTTCCACTCCATTTCTGTCATACCCTTGGGATAAGATTTCTTCGCCATCCTGCATAGAGAATTTAATCAAGCTTAGAGTTTATTATTACCAGCTTGGAATAAAGAGGTCATACATACCTAAAGAACGGTATGATTCTATCGTGGAACTAGTGATCCTGATAATATTCCAGTGATATCCACGATGGGATAGCAATTGGTTGTTCAGTGCCCGTACCGGCTCATATCTTTCAATGAAGAACGGATTGCATATTTTTTGCTTGGAGCAGAACTTGGGAATACTTACAGGATATCCATCTGTCTTCATCACATGATTCCTTCGGTTGAGGAAAAAGGCTTCATGACTTCCAGTCGTTGATAAGCCCTAAATGTTCTTATACAAAAATACCTCCATTTTTATTCATAGGTCCGCCTAAATAATTATTGGTCTTTTTTATCTCTACCTCGTGCATACTGCTAGCGTTAAGTTCAGCTAAATGGAATAGCTTTTGGGCTATCCTTTGGTACTTAAGATTTCGTCAACTCTTTTGTCCAAATAAAAAAGATTCGCCAGGTCTCGTGAATCTCTCCTAAGACCTATACCCATTGATGTACCGATATAATCACCAATTCTGTAGTTAATAGATGTCCACTTCAATCTGCTAAGCTCCAATGATAGTTCCCAGTCTTCGTAACCGTTCACATACGTTTCATTAAAAATATCTATTCTATTTTTGCAGAAATTGGAGCTTAATATAGCAAACGAGGATGTCAACTTAAAAAAATATGATCTTCTCCTTAAAATCCTTGGTAGAGAACTGCTTCCTACCCCATGCCGCCAACTAATCGCATAATTGTACTTCTTTTGAATCCTGCGTTTAATTTTCCAATAAGGCAATTTCTTAACTTTTAAAAAAAACAAATAACTGGCTATTTCTGTAAGGAAAAGCCTCCTTCTTCCGATAAAGGCATCAAGAGAATGATACCTAGATGGCACGGCAAATACGCTCATTATAACATCGTGATTGATGGAAGATAATTCTCTGGTCAAAACATCGACATCATCAATCTTATACATATCATCATTCGATACAATGATCCATTTCGGGCTGTATTCCATCGCTTTTTTAATGCCGACGTTGCAGTTATGTGCATAGTTGAAATAAGGATCTGGAACTTCACCGCTCTCCACGAATATTATGTGTAGACCTTTGAATATATTGTCCCTGCACTCTCTAGCATACTTCCCGTTAAAGTCAGCCGTCGGTATTACCACAATAATGTCTTTATCTCCTTCAACTTCATGTATATTAGCTACACCCTTTGGTCTCTCCTTCAGCCACTGTATTAGCTCGTCACTGTTGTCGAATCCGTTATAGACTTCTATAATTTTGTTGGGATCATCACTAATGAAGTAGTTGTTGCGATAATCCACAAGGCTGAATGTCAAAATATCGTTGGTCCTGAAAAACACACAATGTTTTTTGGATTGCCTCATTGCTTAAGCAACCATCCTCTGGTCACGTAGGAGTTATGGATATTAAAGTCTTTTAAGATAAGACAAGGCATCATGGAGGATACACCTTGTTTTAAGATCTGATATATCTCTATTCTCCAATAGCCTAGTAGCTATATCCATTGATACCTCTATACGATCTATAATATCAGAATCATCCTGAGGCTGTTCATATATCTCCGATCTACAGAATGCTACGAAGTGATACTGCGTCTCAACATCCCATCCAGGCGCAGGAAAAACCTTGCCAAGGTAAACGAGAGTATCCACGACCAGACCAGCCTCTTCAAGTACTTCCCTTCTTGCAGCATCTTCTATGGATTCCCCTTTCCTGATGCCACCTCCTGGCACTTCAAGGACGTAAGATTCCATCGCAGGACGCCATTGCCTTATGAAAACAATTTTCGGCTCATTCTGGCTTTGTATCACAGGAACTACAATTACACCATTCTCATGCGTTACAACAGGAAATGAACCAGATACCCCGCCATGGGGTAATTCTATATCTTTCTCCTCCAGCTTGATTGACCTACCTTCGTATATCAGCCTGTTTGCCAAATTCCCACCTATTTGTCGTAAACGAAGTTAATCTCAGCATCCTTTAACAGTGGGTGCTGCTGATCCTTTTCTGATATGATTAAACCAGAAGAATCAGAGGGCCAAACAATTCCTATTTCCGGATCGTTCCAACGTATCCCCCTCTCAAGCGGCTTGTAATATTCATTGGTGGTTTTGTAGGTCAGAATGGAATTATCTTCCAAAGCAGTCATACCTGCAGCAAATCCTGGAGGTATCCAGAACTGTTTCCCACTATCCGGAGTTAATGTGACCCCAACCCATTTTCCGAATGTTGGAGAATTATTCCTTATGTCCACGGCAACCTCGAAAATTTTACCCGAAATTGCTCTCAAAAGTTTGCCCTGCACTTTAGGCTCCAGCTGGTAGTGTAGCCCTCTTGTGGTTCCCTTTTTGGACAACGAAATGTTGTCCTGCAGAAATTCAGCAGTAATTCCAGCGTTGTAAAAATCTGACCGCTTGTAAGTTTCCATGAAGTATCCACGAGAATCGACGTGTATTTCAGATGTTATTATTATCAAATCCGGTATCGCACATCTTTCAATTTTAATTGCCATTTACAACACCTAGAATAGTTTTCCGTCGATGAGTATTCTGTCCATAGTTTCCTTCATCTCGATGAGATGCTTATACCACTCAAGTGTTATGGTCCTGGCATCCGGCTTCATTGTGCCGTCCTGAAGACGCCTGTAAACTTCCTTGACCCCTTCTCTTGGAGGGTGCTCAACTTTATACCCGAGCTGCTTAGATATTTTGTCAAATGACACTGTGTAGCTCCTATAATCCGGGAACCCGTACCAGTCAAACTCCATTGGAACACCAAGAGTATCGCTCACCAGCTTTACCAGATCATAGAGTCTAAAGTTCTGATCATTTGAACCCACGTTGAACACCTTACCACTCACCTTGTCTGGATCAGCCTCCATAACCTCAATAAATGCACGGGCCGTATCCTTGACATGTATTATTGGTCTTTTCTGGTTCCCGTCACGCATCAACTGTATCTTCTTCCCCTGAAATTTATTCAGAACCATACTGTTCAGGGAGATGTCGAATCGCATCCTCTTCGCATAACCGTAAACTGATGATTGCCTTAGTGCAGAAGGACAAAAACCATCTCCTGCAAGCGGTAGAATATCACTTTCTGCTAGATAATTTGCCTTGGCATATGTGGTTAGTGGATTCACGTCTGATTTTTCGTCCACTACTTCATTCTTAAAACCGTAAACACTGACAGAGGAAGCAAGTATATATCTGCCAACTCCGGCTTTTTTTGCCAGTTTCGCAGTTCTGACCCTCGCCCTATAATTTATATCCATGGTCAGTTCCTGATTCAGCTCACCTGTGGGGTCATTGGACAGAGCGGCAAGGTCCATCACTACATCAATCCCTGATAGAAGGGAAGGGCCATACCATCTGGTGTCACCTTTTACCAGTTTTGCCTTTCCATCAATTTCGTTAAGCACCTCTTTCCCGAAAAAGAAACGGTCAAGAACTGTTACATCGTATCCTCTTTCCACGAGCATGGGACATAGGGCTGAACCTATGTACCCTCCTCCTCCCGTCACCAGAACCTTCATTTGAACATCAAGACATCATAAGCAATCAATATTTAAATATTATACCATCATATGCTATCAACATGGCATCATTGAAGAGAAAGGGTGCGATCCTTGCTGGCGGAACTGGCACCAGACTGATGCCGCTCACCAAGCTGATAAACAAACACCTGCTTCCGGTATACGATAGACTGATGGTCACATACCCTATAGAAACCCTGAAGAAGACTGGAGTGACCAATATATGCATAGTCACAGGTGCAAAGGACCTTTCAGACTTCAGGAGGTTCGTTGGCGATGGTTCTGAATATGAAGTGGAGATAGAATACAGAACACAGACCGGCCCCAATGGTCTTGCGGATGCTGTTTATAAGACTGCGAATTTCTTTGGCGGGCAAAAGCCAATTATAGTTCTGGGGGACGACATATTAACGTATGTAAATTTTCCCATCAAGGCACTTTCTGACGACAATGCTTATGCTGCAGTTACGAAGGCAGAGGGAATAGGCATAGACCCAAGGGCCGTTGCCGTACCGGAATTCACTCACAGCGGGGATATCTGCAGGGTCACTGAGAAGCCAAGTAACCCTTCCTCCGATTTCATGGTCGCAGGTTTTTATATATTTCCAAATGATGTATTCGATTTCATCGAAGAGCTAAAGCCAAGCAGCAGGGGGGAACTCGAAATCTCTGATGTTACAAACTGGTACGCAGTGAACGGTAGACTGAAACCTATATATGATCTTGAATTCATAGCGGATGCCGGCAGCTTGAGATCGCTGCTGGAAGTCTCGATTTGGAGATCAAAAATTGTTTCAAAGGGTTCTGGTGAGGCTTAGATGGACAGGATACTTGTCATAGGAGCAGGCGGACTCATAGGGGGCAAATTCAAAGATTTGGCTGGTGAAAATTTCGAGGTTTTTGGCACGTATAATACCCACCGTGTGGAGGGAGAGAACATGTTTCATCTGAATGCGGTAGACAGACAGGAAACGTTTGCCCTTATTAGAAGGCTATCGCCGGATATTGTAGTCGACACGCACTCGCTGAACAATGTAGACTACTGCGAGACACACAGGGAGGAAGCTTGGAGCATCAACGTTGATGGAGTAAAGAACATTGCAGAGGCTTGCAAAGACAACGGCGCCAAAATCATAGTCCTCTCAACGGATTACGTTTTCGATGGGAAGAAGATGAAGTATACGGAAAAGGATAAACCAAGACCTCTCAATTATCTGGGTATGAACAAGATGGTCGCTGAACAGATGCTCTATGGTCTGGATATTAATCACATAATCGTAAGGACATCCGTTGTTTACGGCTCGGGAGGGTTAAACAAGATTAACTTTGTGCTTTGGCTTATACAAAAGCTCAGAGCTAAAGAAAAGGTAAGCATAGTAACTGATCAGAAAAACAATCCTACATTCGTGGATAATATAGTCTCGCAGGTACTTGCTCTCCACAGGAAAAATAGGACTGGCATATATCATATTACAGGTTCCGAATGTCTGAGCAGGTACGATTTTTCGCTAAAAATCGCAAACGTTTTCAATTTAGATACCGATCTCATCACACCAATCACTACCTCTGACCTTCATCAGATTGCAAGGAGGCCCATGGTCGTGAACATGAGCGTTGCTAAAGTAGAGAAAGAGACAGGCCTGAAGCAGGACGACGTATTTACTGGATTAAACAAGCTGAAACAGCAATCAGAGGCAACAAATGCCAATCTTTGATGCCGTATTGAGATATCGCAAAGTTTACAAAAATTATTTCAGGGTGATGTTTGGGGTACTTAGAAAGAGAGGCCGAATTGTTTGCATTTTGCGGAATGGAAGCATCAAAAAGTTGGGCTATCTAGATGCCTCCGTACTGGTAGAACTAGTAACTGAATATTCTCAGAACCCAGACACTACAGCAGACCTTTTGGCCGATCATTATCTCTATTTCAATGGAACGAAGGTTTACCTCAATGGTGACCCGGATAATGGCGCAAAAATAGATATATTTTTTAGGGAGGAATATGCCTTTCTTAATGTTGATGACAAAGTAGTAGTGGATATAGGGGCTAACATCGGTGACACTGCCATTTATTTTGAGCTGAAGGGGGCAAGGCGCATCATCGCCTTGGAACCTTATAACTTCTCATTTAAATTGGCGTTGGAAAATATAAAGAAAAATCAGCTAGAAAACCTTGTGACTGTCGTAAATTGCGCATATGGAATCGGAGAGGATGTGCTGTTGGTCAACGAGCAAAATGCAGATAGGACCCGAGACCTTCACGTTTCAAGAGCTGAGGAAACCAAGGCGGTAAAAATAAAAAGAGTTTCATTATGGGATATTATTCAATCTTATAATTTGCAGAGTTTTGTTCTTAAAATGGACTGCGAAGGATGCGAATACGATTTACTGAAGGAAAAAAATGAAGCCTTAGACCGCGTAGAAGCTATGCAGATCGAATATCATTACGGGTATGAACCCCTTAGCAACTATCTTGTAAATCACGGGTTTGATGTTACTCATACTGAAAGTAAGTTGTGGTACAACAGGAATGCAACTAACCCCAAAATGCAAATCGGATTTATATATGCGACTAGGAAAGCATCCAAAATATAGCAACAACCGAAAGCGTAACAAGCAACCCTAATTAAGACGTCATGAAAAAGGATTTCTGCCCACTCTGTTATGACGATAGCAGAGTGATGGTCGGAGAGATGGCCGGGATTTTACTTGACCCTAGAGGTCGGTGTTAAGACTGGTTATCCTTCGCCTCAACTCAATACCCTGCAATAAGGGTGAATAGGAGATTGTCGAGACATCTCCGACTCGATACCCTCACAACCCCTTGGAGGTGGTCAGGTGATAATAGGCATTGATGTGCATAAACGTTTGGTAAATATAACTGAGATGGAAGAGGATGGATCAGTAAGGGATAACTACGAGATTGAAAACAGCGAGGAATCGTGGAATGCATTCACGGAAAGATATCTCTCCATGAAACCTGAGATTGCACTGGAACAATCCACATCTGGGAAGTATGTGGCTAGGTTACTAAGAGACAGGGGATTCTCAGTACACATAGCGGATCCAGTGAAGCTTGCGTTGATATACAACTCCCCTAAGAAGAGCGACAAGGAAGATTCCTATAAACTTGCCAAGCTGCTGAGACTGGGAGGGCTGCCAGAAGTGCATCTCCCATCTGAATACTCAGATGATCTCAAGTCACTGGTGAGATACAGGAAATCCTTGGGTGAAGAGGTAACGATGATAAAGAACAGGATCCATGCATTGCTGACAATGCATGGCATCAGTATAGATGCAACAGACATCTTCCGGAGGAAGGGAATGAGGGAGATAGAGGGATCCCTCCCAAAGCTGAAGGAGAACGAGAAGATAGTGATGGAGGACATGCTGAAAAGACTATCAGATCTCTTTGACAGAGAAAATGAAATGGAGAACTGGATAGCCCTGGCGGTGAAGGATGATCATAGAGTGAAACTTCTTATGACCATCCCGGGGATAAATGTGTATTCAGCAGCAGTAATAATATCGGAGATAGATGACATTTCCAGGTTCAAGTCAAAGGAGAAGTTAGCTTCGTATTCAGGCCTAGTTCCAATGCAGGATCAATCAGGTGACAGGGATATCAGAGGGCACATATCAAAGAGAGGCCCTTCAATGCTCAGATTTGTTGTTGTCACTGCATCCCATACAGCAATAAAGAAATCGAAGAAATCGAGAGCAAAATATCTGAGCATAGTTAGAAGAGTGGGAAAGAACAGGGCCATAGTTGCAATTGCTAGAATTCTAACTGAACTTATCTACACTATGCTGAAAAACAACAGTAAATTCATAGACAAGATGGATTCCCTCACGGAGAGGAAGATGAAATCCATGTCTCAGAAGGCCATGAATGCAAAGGTTTCAGACAACATAGCGCAATCAGTAAAAATAATAAGGGAGAAATTGCTTACAAAATCGTCAGACCGTCTTTTTTCATAAGGAGATACGCTGAGAAAACAGGGAAGGATACGGAATGAAATAGACCACCTTGGCAAAGAGAGAATGGCACTGAACAGGGAGGTGGGCCTTGCCAAATTCTTGAGGGAGAAAGTCGGAAATAACGAACCAAACCTGAGAAAGTTAGCAACCTTTTTTTCCTCACTAGAAATGAGCAACGACAAAATCTCCGACCTGATAAAAACGGTGGGAAGGATGGTTGAGAACGGCATAGATCCCAGTGTTTTGATAGAAAGGGGCAAAGTTCTTGACTTCCTTAGAAATTTCGGATTCAACGTGAGTTACCTGTCGGTACTGCGAAGGAAATTCGCCTTCTACCCAAGCTTTGATGTACTGATCAAAGAAGTCTTGAAACAGGGAGATAGAAAAGAAGAAATGCTCAAACGTGCTGAATATGAAGCTGAAGAGTATAAGAAGACCGCTGAAACTTCAATAGAGGATGAACTCAAAGAAAGAAGAGAGAAGATCGTGGAACTCGAAACAAGGATTCCAGGCCTTGAAGAGAAGAAATCTCTTCTTCAAAATGATGTTGATTTCCTTGAGGAGAGGATTGAGGACCTTAAGTTGGAGAGATGGAAGGATGTTGGTAAGCTTGAACTTTTGGCATCCTTAATCGATGGGAAACGCTTTGACACTCTTGGAATTTTATTTGATTGCCTCGTCTCAACCGTGGAAAACTTGAAGATTCCCCCTCTTCTTGTAAATTCGGTCATGGAGGAATACCCTATTGAATTGCCGAGCGAGACTAGACGGTCTCAAGGAACACGTACAAGACCATTTGTTGGCCACCTCATCCCGAAGCAGATTGATTGAAGTGAGACATCAGAATGTCGACTAGTGTGGAAATTGGGTTCTCTTTCGGACAAAATTACAACTCACTTGTGATACGTGCCTCTGTTCAAGGATTGTTCATTCCAATATA
>JAKAUD010000052.1 GCA_021827885.1 Thermoplasmata archaeon
GCTGAACCAGATTCAAGCATCTGGGAGTTCAGGACTGAAAAAAAGCATTATGTATATTCAAAAATCATGTGCTGGATGGGCATCGACAGGGCAATTAAAATTGGAAAGATGCAAAATTTTTCCTTTCCGTACGAGGACTGGGAAATCCAGAGGGACAAGATCAAGGAAGATGTGCTTAAAAATGGATTTGATAAGGGTCTGAATTCATTTGTTCAATACTATGGATCCAGGGATGTTGATGCATCTCTTCTCAGGATTCCAGTGCTCGACTTCCTTCCTGGAACAGATGAACGGATTAAGGGAACAATAGCCATGGTAGAGAAGAATCTCATGCATGACAGATATCTGTTTTCCAGATATCTTAACGACGATGGTTTATCCTGCAAGGATAATCCATTCCTATTGCTTTCATTCTGGTACGCAGAAGCACTCATTGAAATGGGCAGAGAAGAAGATGCCAGGAAAGTTTATGAAACCATCCTCGGGCTATCAAACGACCTTAAACTTTTCTCGGAGGAGATTGATATGGACAATTTTGATATGATAGGAAACTACCCGCAGGCAATAACCCATATAGGCGTCATCAGAGTGGGTGTTAAACTTGGAAAGCTGCAACAAACCAGATAATTATATCATTGATTTAAAAAGCGCAGGTCTGATGTTTGATCCCATTAAAAGGATCAAATATTATTTATTCAGATTCAAGTTTGTGGATTATGCAGCCAGAAAAGAAGAATGAATTTCTCGCATTTATTGGTCATATCAACATAGATATCGTTCTGAGGGTCAGTGCCTTAGGCGATCTCGTTTCAACGCCTGTAACAGAGGCAATGGAGGCATTTGGCGGGACAGCCGGCAACTTTGCATTGATAGGATCTATACTGGGTTTTCCCTTTGATATAATATCCATAGTTTCAGCAAAGTCACACTCTTCCTATATAGAGGAAATGAAGAGAAGGAAAATTAATACTGAATTTATCAGGATCGTCGATGGCAATTTTGGTCCAAATTGTTATGCAGTTACGGATGGGGCCAATCAGAGATATTTTATGGCCGATGGCCCAATGGGAACAGATGATTATATTTTTCCTGCGAAGAACTATGAATATATACATTCATCTACCGGGATACCTGAAAAGAATCTGGCACTTATTGAAACAACCCCTCACAGCAAAGTTGTCTTCGATCCGGGCCAAGAGGCTGGAAGTAAATACAATTCATCAGCAATAAAAAGGTTCCTCGATGTGGCAAATGTCATAATTTGCAATGAGCATGAAATAAATATCATTCAGAATCTCTCTAATGTTAATATTGCAGAAATGACAGCCACAGGCATTGATATCATAATAACAAGAGGTTCGAAAGGTACAACGCTTTATCACAGTGACAAAAAGATAGATGTGAAGGCGCTTAAGGCAGAGAAAGTGGTAGATACCATAGGTGCCGGGGACTCTTTCAGAGCGGGATTTTACGCCGCTCTTTACAATAAGTATGACATTGATTTTGCTGTTCTATGCGGAAATATTGTGGCAGGGCTCACAGTGCAGAGCGGTATAATGAAATATGATCAATCATGGAAAGTTGTAGAAAGCATTGCTAAAAAACTTAAGGAGACAAACATTACCTGATCATGCCAATATTTGAATTTGAAGGAAGGGTCCCGAAGTTATCAGAGAGCTGTTATATTTTTGAAAACGCAACGATCATTGGTAGGGTTACCATTGGCGAAAACGTATGGGTAGGACCCGGGGCAGTGATTCGTGGTGATTACGGAGAGATTATCATCGGAAACGGAACAGCTGTGGAGGATAATTGTGTGATTCATGCGAGACCAGGAGAAAGGACAATAATCGGGGAGAACGTAACGCTTGGTCATTCATGCGTCATTCATACGGCCCAAATATCTGACTATGCAGTTATAGGAATGAAATCGGTTGTCACAGACTTTACCAAAGTTGGAAAATGGGCGGTAGTAGCAGAGGGTTCTGTTGTTAAAAAAGGGCAGACAGTGAATGAGGATACCATTGTAGGGGGTGTTCCTGCAAAGGAAATTACCAGGGTAAATGATGATTTTAAATCACAGTGGACTGATTATAAAAAGAACTATCAATCCTTTTGCGTAAGATATAAAAATAATCTGAAGGAGAAAAAGTAGTTTTATTTTGTTTGAAATGATATCACTAACATGAACGACGACTTTAGAATTACGGACTGCAGTGCGAGGGTTATATTAGATTCAAGAGGCAATACTACTGTTGAAGCCTCTGTTAAAATAGGAAATTTTATAGGTACATGCGGTGCGCCATCAGGAGCGAGCACAGGTGCAACTGAAGTAATACCTTTCAGAAATGGCTCCCCTGAAGAAACTGTGGAGAATTTCTATGCAAGAGTAAGGCAAAGGCTAATTGGATTTAACGCTTTTAATCAATCAGGCTTTGACGATCTTCTCAGGGAGATCGATGGCTCGGAAAACTTTGCTGAGATTGGTGGAAACCTTTCAACAGCACTTTCCATTGGATGTGCAAAGGCTGTTGCAAATAAGATCGGCATTCCATTATACAGGTATGCTGGCGGTAATTTCAGAGCAAAGCTTCCAAAGCCTTTGGGCAATGTTCTCGGTGGCGGAAAGCATGCAATAAATGGAACCACCATTCAGGAATTTCTTGTTTCGAACAGTTCCGAATCCTTTCTCAAGGCAATAATGGTGAATTCCAAAATTCATAAAAGAGTTGGAAAACTATTATCTGAAAAACTCCCCGGTCAAAGTATTGGTGTTGGAGACGAGAGAGCATGGGTAGCATCCATAAGTGATGAAGATGCAATGGATATAATGAAGAGAGCATGCAATGAAATATCCTCTGAGGAAAAGGTCAATGTGGTCATGGGATCAGATCTTGCCGCATCTAATTTCTTTGACGGATCGTCATATAACTATAGAAATCATAAACTTTCAAGGGATCAGCAGATAGATTTTGTAAAGTCCATGGTTAAGGAGAAAGGATTTACAATTATTGAAGACCCCATGGACGAAGAAGATTTTGATGGTTTTTCATTAATAACTTCCTCTGTTGGATCAAGGGCCCTTATCATCGGCGATGATCTTTATACAACAAATGCCAGAAGGATTGAGAAAGGAATAGAAATGCACTCTACAAATGCTGTTCTCATAAAGGTAAATCAGATCGGTACATTAACAGAAACATGGAGAGCTGTAAAAGCTGCAACCGAAGCCTCAATGAAGAATGTAATATCCCACAGAAGTGGTGAGACCACTGATGATTTCATAGCACATCTCTCAATTGCATTTTCATCATCTTACATAAAAACCGGTACAATCGGAGGGGAAAGACTGGCGAAATTAAATGAGCTTGTGAGAATAGAAGAGGAACTGAAAGAGTGACCATCTTCATTCTAGGAACTGGCATGAGGGGTGTCAGGAGTTTTACACTGGAAGAATCAGATATAGTGAAAAAGTCAAATTATATCTATCTGGATGGTTACACATCATTTTTGCCAGAACATTTCCGGGAGGAATTTGAGCAATTTTTTCACAAGGAATATATCCACCTTACCAGAGATAAGATGGAAGTTGATGACTATTCCCACATACTTAGAAATGGGGAAGATATAGTAATTCTTGTTCCCGGCGATCCATTCATTGCAACAACTCACATATCTTTAATAAAAGGTCTTGAAAAGACCGGCGAAACTGTGGAAGTAAGGGAAAATGCCTCAATCATATCCAGCATACCATTTAAGTGCGGCCTTTCATTTTACAGGTTTGGACAGGTTGTATCAATTCCAAAGGTATATACTAACTTTATCCCGGTCAGCCCGCTGACAAAAATTCTGGTAAATCTTAAAAATAATTTGCACACAATTGCTCTCATAGATATTTTCGATGGAAGGAATATTTCCACCGCAGAACTTGCTGAATCTCTGAAAAAGATGATGGAAAAAGCCGAGGACGAATCCCTTGATGGAAGGAAGCTCATTATAGCCTCAAGGATCAACCAGCCAGGAGAGAAAATTCTCATCACCGACCTGAAGGGTTTACCCTCAATTCATGAAGATCTGACACCTTACACCTTAATAGTTCCCGCTCGGTTGGATTCCAACGAAGTCCTTTTTGAATCTGATTGAAATCAAAGGGTTATTACCTGATATCCGTCGTTGACAAACTTAGCAAGCCTTTCTCCAAATGGAAACAGTTCAACTCCCTTCGACTTTAGTTTTTCATCGACGTTATACATTTTTGCAACAGCCACGCACGCGGAATCAAGCGCCCCACTCTTTATTATTGTTTC
>JAKAUD010000158.1 GCA_021827885.1 Thermoplasmata archaeon
AAATGATTTGTCTGAAACCAGACCCGCATTGAAAAATGCATTCCAATCTAAGTTGACGAATTCTGTGGCATATTGCGAAGGTACGTTAAATAAATTCACAACATTTCCGGCTTCCAAATCAAAAGAACCATTGTTCCCGTTGAGCAATGTTATTACTGCACTTGTTGATGAACCTGCATAAGCACAATATGATCCGTCGACATATTCATAGGTAGTTTTTGTGACAACCAATTGCATATGGAAATGTCCATAGCCGATCATAGTTAGATTTTGATATTGAGTGGGGTTTGACTGTACCGATGTTTGGCTACTTTTTGCACTTGTAACGAAATTTGCACTACTATCGGACCATGCCCCTGATGAGCTTGTTTGTGTTTGCCATCCCCCGGTTGTATAGGTTTCCTGATTTCCCATAAGGCTAACCTGAAATGATCCTTGAATAGAAGAATATGCCATTGAAAACTCGCTAAATGAACTCAACGGTATATCTCCATAAAGGATGGGCATTGGCCCCCACCAAGCATAAACCTCTTTTTGAACAACATTATTGCACCTTATTGCACCTCCACCTCCGCCACCTCCAATGATCCTGAGTGTGTGGAGATGGCTAGCAGAGTTTGTTGAATTATTTATCGGTATGACGATTGGTTTTGAGTTCATGTTGAAGAATATACCTGATGTGAATGAATATGGCTTGAACACTTTGTTTCCGAATTGGCTCTGCCAGGGGTTGAATGGCAAATTGTTATAATATGTGTATACGTATAGATTATTCCTGTAGACAAACTGGTAATCAGCCTGAAGGGTCATTGATATTGATATAGTTTTTTCCTGGGGTTTTGTGTATAATTGCCGATATTCTCTTATGATTGTGTGAAAGACCTTACTCAGCGTGCCATGAATATTGCCATGAGAATCTGCAAGCGTGGAATTGAACAGTTGAACGTAAATGGAATTGTTTGTGAGTGATCCGTTCACTGCTATAGACATGGATCCAAGGGCAGCAAATGATGGCATTGTTGCATATACATTTACAGTGATGTTTGACATATTATACGTGTTGAAAGGCGATTGTACGTGGTAAAACTGATCCATTGGTGAATATGTTGCATATGAGCTTGAGGTATTATTTATAAAATCCACATGGAAATCGACCTCTGGCGAGTAATATGAAGGATTCTGCTTAAAGAGGAGTGTAATTGCAGTGAATGAACCTCCGATGAATAATGCAACTATGAAGAGAGAGATGAGTATCTTCTTTTTTCTGGAAAGTGATGATATCTTATTCGTACGGGCTGAGATTCTTTCTTTAATTGATGACATTATATACGAAATGATTCATGATATATATATATCGTTTTTGGCTATGGCGGCAAAAGGTCGTCAGGTCACTTCAGCAAAATTCTTGCTCTAATGCGTGATATCCTGAGAGTTTAGTGTGGCCAACAAATAACAGTATATAAGAAAGGTCTATCAGTCTATTGCCGCCATAGGTTTTTGGCTATGGGGTGTTGCCCTATCAGAGGAATAATTATTCAAGAGTATTTCTATGCTGATCAAAAAGTCTACCATATTAAAGGCGTGCATGGTGAATGTGGGATACAGATAAGAACTCCTGAAATTGCATTTCTCAATCAACCAGGGGTATGGTTGCCTTCATAATGATTAAATATATTGTAAGGATTTCCTTACAATGATTAAATTCCTTATAACGTTGCTCCTCTCTGTCATAATGGGATTTTCAATCTTTTTTACGTTTCCACTGATTATGGCAAAGGGTTTAACTGAGAGGAAAACAAGGATATTGGGCTCCGTTGCCGTTGGAATACTGATTTTCTTGATTGCAGATGTATTCTCTGATGTTTCCCCAATATTATACAGTAATTCGGCAAACGGAGGATACATTTCAAATCCGTTTTATGATTTCATTTTCTTTGTTTCCCTTATTTTGGGATTTCTTGTAATATTCCTTGCTGAGGGCAATGGTAAAAAACAATCTTCAACCTACAGGCTTTCATTCTTTATTGCCCTTGGCATTGGCTTTCAGAACCTGACTGAGGGATTGATTTTTGGCGCAGACAACCTTTCCATAGGCCTGAAGGGTGTGACTTTAGTAATCCTGATGGGGTTTATCCTTCAGAACATTACAGAGGGATTTCCAATTGCATCACCTTTTCTCGGTTCCAGGGACAAGGATGGAAAAGCGATCCTCGGGTTGCTCTTCATTGGGGGTTTCCCGACAATACTTGGGGCCGGATTAGGATATTTTTACTCATCATCAATTTTCAACCTTGCGTTTGATGGGTTGGCCATTGGCGCAATGTTTTATGTCATAATACCCATTCTTAAGCATCTCCTCAGGGAACAGGATTCCCCTACTACAAGATTTATCTACCTTGGGGCTTTTTCAGGATTTTTACTGGGTTTTCTCGTTAACCTGGTGTGATTTTGCATTCATTTTTGACTGAAGCAAACCAAAATTCTTTCAAAATGTCTTGATTTCTGAATTATAAAAGGATATTTTTAGCGTTTCAAATTAGATAAGTGCATATATCTGAATGATAATACCAATTTATGGAAGATCAAATCAAAGTGGAACTAGAGCGATTAAAAAAGGCAGAAGTGGAGTTTCTTCAGCTTCAATTCACCGACATTGTTGGAACTGTGAAAACTTTAACTGTGCCGAAAAACAGGTTTGAAGATGCCTTGAATGAAGGCGTTGTGTTTGATGGAAGTTCTGTAGCAGGATATGCACAGATAGAAGAATCCGATATGAGGGCTGTGCCGGATTTTTCAACATTTGCTGTCCTTCCGTACTCAGGAGCAAGTGGCAAAATAGCAAGATACATCTGCAATGCCTTCCTGCCTGACGGAAAGAGGTTTCAGGGTGACCCCAGATACGTCCTTGAAAAGCAACTCAAGAAACTTTGGGATCAGGGCAATGAATTTTTCGTTGGACCGGAGTTTGAGTTCTTTCTCTTCAAGCGTGATGCAAATGGAAACCCTACAAATGAACCGGGTGATTTCGGTGGATATTTCGACAATACACCAATGGACGTCTCGAATGAGGTAAGGCAGGAAATTCTCACTGATATGAGAACACTGGGCTTTGAGCCTGAGGCAGCCCATCATGAGGTTGCCTATGGCCAGCAGGAGATTGATCTGAGATATGCCCCTGCATTGCTTATGGCAGACAGGATTTCTATACTTAAGAGCATAATCAAGAATGTTGCCCAGAGCCACGGCTTGTTCGCCTCGTTTATGCCAAAGCCCCTAAATGGCGTTAATGGGTCCGGAATGCACATACATCAGAGCATCATGATTAAGGATGGAAAGAAAAATCTGTTCTTTGATGAAAGTGATAGGTTTGGCATGAGCAAGATGATGAGGAGTTATCTCTCTGGAATACTCCAGAATGTTTCCCAGGGATCTGCAATTCTTGCCTCTTCGGTGAATTCATACAAGAGGCTTATACCCGGTTATGAAGCACCTGTGTACATATCCTGGGCTAACAAGAACAGAACCGCACTCTTGAGGATTCCAGCAGGTGAAGGCATGAGGAAGAGGATGGAGTTAAGGTGTCCGGATCCAGCAGGAAACCCTTACCTTCAGTTTGCCACGATACTTGGAATGGGCATGGATGGAATAAAGAGAGGGTTGGAGCCACCGGAACCGGTTGAAAAAGATATATTTCATATGAGTTCAGAGGAGAGGAAAAAAATTGGGGTGTTTGCAATGCCCGAGAGTTTGGGTGAGGCTCTTCACCATATGCGGGAAAGCAAGCTTATGAAGGAGATCCTTGGTGATCATGTCTATGAGAATTTCTTAACGGTAAAGCAGAGGGAGTGGGACGCCTTCAGATCCCATGTAATGGAGTGGGAAATTAAGAGATATCTTCCCATACTCTAATTTTTCTCATGAATCCAAAGGATCAGGTGGTAAGGCCAAGAATATTTTTCATTTATCTTTTTCAGGATGATCCCAAAAAATCCACCATGAAAAAACTGGAGAGATTTGGCCTTGCAAAGAGGGTTGACAGGCAAAGGGCTTCGGGTTCTGTCGTTCTGACCGTATCCTCCAGGCAATATATCCTGCCATCCGATAGAGGCATCGTTCTGGAAAGAGGAATAACCGCTATCGAGGGATCATGGAAAAGAAATGATCTTCTTCCGGATGCCAGATTCAGAAATGGCAGGATTCTTCCCCCCATTCTTGCATCAAACCCGGTTAATTTTGGGAAGTGGAATGTGCTCTCATCCGTGGAAGCCGTTTCAGCAGCACTGATAATTACGGGCTATGAGGATTATGCACTTGAGTTGCTGTCAAAGTTTACCTGGGGCCACACATTCATCTCCCTGAACGAAGAATTATTGAAAGAATACTCCATGTGCAAGACCTCCGAGGATGTGCAAAAGATCATTGATTCAATCGCCTGATAAATGAGTTTCAAAGAAGAAATAGAGAGGAAAAATAAGGTTCCTTCTCTAAAAAATTATTTGAAGGCCAGATATGCCTTGTTTGCCTTTTCCAATCTTTTCTCTACCTCATGCCAGTTAACATTCTTCATGAATGCATCAAGGTATGGTGCCCTCTTTGGTCCGTAATCTGAGTAATAGGCATGCTCATAAACGTCGAGAGAGAGGATCACGATGGCATTCCATATCCCGTTTGTGTTGTGAACGTCTGCTCCAACATTCCTCAGCTTTCCTGTGTTCAGATCGAAAACGAGCAGTGACCAGCCTCTAAACGCAATTCCTGTCGCCTTGAAATCTTCAAGCCATTTCTCATATGAGCCGAAATCCTTGGCTACCTGACTCTTAAAACTTTCAGGTACCTGTGAACTGCCACTATGGAGATTGCCAAAATAGAGTTCATGAAGCAATGAACCGTCGTAGTTGAAGGTTTCCTCCAGTTTCAGCTCCCTGAATTCGCTGTAATTCTGGTTAGCCTTTGACCTGTCCACGGTCTGCATCTTCTCCCATATTTCGTTGAGTTTCGTTACATATCCACTATAGTGGGTTTCAAAGTGGTATTCTATCTGCTGGTCTGAGATGCCATCCAATCCTTTTGGCTTCAGTGCTGATTTTTTTTCCCATTTTTCTGTCATGTTTTCACCTCATGCAGATCAATCAATGGTTTAAAAATTATTTGATTTTATTAACCATAAAATTAATAAACTGATCTTGAAAGGAGTGATGCTTAGTGCTCTTTTGCATCCCCACTCTCATACAATATGAAAGAATTCATCAATAGTGGATTCGCTTGAAGGCTCCCCCGGAACCTTGACCCTTCTCCTTTCAACCCACTCTTCGACCGTAGATTCGTCCATGGTTCTTGCCCTTTCCATCTCATTCTGGCAATCAGAGCAATATATGCCCTTAAAAACAGGCACTTTGCAAATGATGCATTTGGATGTGGACGCCATAGTTCCCCTAGGTAACATCAGGTTTAAACTTTTGTTAAAGGGAATTTATCAGCCGAGTATTCAATTATTCAATATAGTGGTTTATTTTGTTGCGTTCAGTCATCTCTATATAAGGTATCATCATCTGCCCCACCCGAGAAATAGAGGGACATGTCTGAATATATATCCTCAAGTCCGGACATTTCCCTTGACGAGACTTTGTGGATTTTAGTCATGAGGCCGCTTTCCCGGAACGCAGAAATAACTGAGACAAAGTACTGTTTGTTTGAGCTCTCCCTTTCGCTTACGAAAGCATCATTCAGGGCGTCTGTTGAAGTTTCCCACGATTCAATGTTCTTGATATCCTCTGAAGTTACAAGATCTGTCTTGTTGAGGATAAACATGGTAGGCTTAAGAAACCTTGACATTATTGAGCCAAAGAGCAGTTTTTGGGAAATAAATCCTGATGGTGTGGAACTGATAATGGAATCAGCAACAAACGCAATCATTGACTGGTTTCCGGCAAGTGCATCCACCATTAGCGAACTGGACGGCCTGAAGCTGAAAAGTTCTATCTGTCCGGGAGTATCAAAAATCACGTAATAATCGTCATAATTTTCAAGTGCCGTCCGGATTGCATCAATATTTTCCAGTATCATGTCCGAGGCTACAATCTGTGCCCCGTTGGGACCAAGGTTGAATTCACTCATTATTTGAGATATTGAGATCCATTCACGAATGTCAATATCCGCTTCATAGGGGATATATTCTGCTCCAGGATCAAGGTTTACGATTATTGAGTCAATATCCTGCCTCTGCATCCATTCCTTCAGCGAGCCTGCTAGGGTGGATTTGCCGGTTCCGGCTGGCCCGGTTATAAATAGAGATCCTTTCATTGTGTCACCGCCTGATATTCCTCAAGTGTATTGTTACTTTGCTCCTTTTCCTTGAATGAGTTCTGTATTGTCCTGAAAAGGTTCTCGATCCTCATAGATAGATACGGTTCAAGATTGAAATTTTCACTTATCTTTCTTGTGACTTCCATATACTTCACAACCCCTCCTTTATGAACGGTGAGGACAAGCCCTTCTTTTCCACAATTTCTGCATTTTCCATTCAGTGTGACCCGCCTATATTTCGCATTGCATGATGTGCATCGGAACTCCTGTGTGAAGAATCCCCTGAGATTTCCATACATATCCGGAAGGAAATGGGAATTTATTAGCCTGTTTGCAACATCATCGGCATTTACAGCCCTGATCCGCCTGGCCAGATCCAATTGTTTATCGATCTTTTCTCCCATTGTTTCCAGAGTCTTGTAGGCAGAAGCCTCGACCCCGTCATTAATGCTTCCGGTGTCAAATGAAAAGGAAATCCCCCTCATGGTGCCATTCTTCTTGACATGCTGCTTCATTGTAACCATCATTTCCTCCAGTTTCACCGGACTGGATCTTAACTCTGCCAATTCATAAAATTCCAGTGGATATTCAGGAAGGGTATCCAGGTTCAGGGCCTCCTTATCCACTTCATCATGCCTTAATTCCATTGTCATCACAAGGGGGGCATCCATGAGCCCACCCGTTGTGGATGGCAGGAAATCTTTCGAGAAGTTGAGCAGTCCATCCATCAGCAGCATTACACTGTCTTCGTCCCCATCACAGTTTCTCCTCTTTGCCGCATGGAAGAATGGATGGGCATAACACCCTCCCGCGGTTGTAAAGCCTATGATCCTGCCTGCAATTCCCCCAGAAGTGTGCGGTGCCAATCCAATAACAATCTGCCCGATAAGATCCTCAGGGTTCCTGCAATTATAAAACGGTTGTACCCCATAATATTTAACAAGCAAATCGTCGATGTATTTGGATACTCTCAATAGATACTCACCGCAATTCCACGGTACGATGACATCCTGCGGAAAAATCTCATTCATTCCATCTTCGTAGCCCAGGTCATTTGCCTTGGTTGCGGGAAGTTGTATCTCATCCAGTCTGAAGTGCGTCAGCGGGACATCAGTCATATCATACCTGCATGTGCCGTCCTTGTTGACAGAAACATCATTCACAGCTCTTAATATGCCCTTTTCCAGTGGTTCCACCACTCTTTTTTTGGATGGCATCTTCTTTATTCCCTTGACTTCCGGTAATTTTTCGGCATCCATTGAAAGCCTTTTCATTGCCGAATCGAGAAGAAGCTGGATATCCACACTCCCTTTTTTTGTCCCAGCCTCCTCTGTGTGTTTTCCACAGGCGGGACAAAGGAGGGCTGGCGATTCAAGGCCACACGATGGACATCTTCTGGCAAGAAATTCCGCCTCATATGTTCCGGAACTGTTCTTGATTGCATTGCTCAAGAGCCTTCTGGCATCGCCAAGATTTTCCAGTGGAAAGAGCATGTGAACCTTTGGCTTCATCTTCCGATCCCCTGCTTTCTCAGGCCTTCCCATCCTTGCACCAATTCTTGTTGGCGCCCTGGCCTTTATCTCTACCTGTGAAATTGAACTGATCAATTTCAGGGGATCCTTTTCATCCATCCTTTCAATCTGCACATCACTGGAAGCAAATGTTTCCGATAGAATCTCACTGTCTGTAACTCTTACAAGGCTCTCTGTATATGTGAATTCGCATCCTAATCTTATCAGAATGTCCATGATCTTTCCATCATTTTTTAAGTCCGGGAATTTTCCTTCTTTTATAGCTTCTTTAACCGTATCTCTCAGCTTGAGAATCTCCTCACAGGTCAAGTCATGCCAGAACAGGTTTGCGTTTGGATGCAATGGAATGCGAAATTCCCTTGAAATTCTGAAGGAGGCTGCAGGGTTTGGAGGATTGAGCAGTTCTTCAGGAACTCCTTCTCTCTGGGCTATCTTTCTCCACCATTCAACAGAGAATGAAGAAGGTTCAAGGTTTCTATTATTCTCAAGAAAATCCCCGTATGAGAAAAGGATCTCCCCCATATCCGTGATCCTGTCAAGATCATTCAGCATCTCCTTCGCCTGTGCCCTTGTCTTTAATCGGATGTGCTTGCCGGACTTGGTCAGTATCATCGGACCCTCTATGGTATCGCATGGAGTGATGGCAGCGGCCTTACCGGGAAGTTCCACCTTGAGCTGGCATCCCGTGGCAATAAATTCCTCTACGATTTCCATTGATGCGGGGTGAATTGAGGCTGCTGCTAGACCTGAAACCCTTGATCTGCCATACCTGAGGCGGAATCCCCCCGGGGCTCCGGGATGCGAGAATACAGGCCTTCCTGCAACCATATCATGCAAGAATTTATTTGATTTAGAATCGTCAGCCTCGGTTATTGATTTACCAATATCATTGAGGAAACTCCATTCCTTGATCTGCAATTTATCTGTATGTTTCAGTATTTTCTTTGATTTCTGAATTATCCCTTCACAGATGACGAGACACATTCCCCCCCTGATGCGATTTGTGGATACCCTTTCCATGTCTCTATGCCCTGAAACTTCCTCCTGCTCACTTCCATCGCCGTCTATGCACACCGGACAATTCTTCACAACATCTTTTATTTCATCAGGCGTGGGCAGATATTGAAGATGCTTGACACGATTATAACTTTGAATCTCCTCAACATATCTTTCGACTTCATCGTCGTATGGTTGATATTTTCCAATGTTAAGATCTCTCCTGACAATATCAGCAATAAGGACGCTTAGGGCCTGTGCAGTGCCTCCTGCACCCCTTATGGGGCCAGCATATGTGACAGTAACGTACTCAGAGCCATCCCCATTTTTCAAGATCTTGAGCCCCGTGATTCCTTCCAAGGGTGCAACAAGTATCCCCTCCGTGAGTATTGCCAACCCAGTCCTGACAGCCTTTTCAAGTGCCATTTCCCTGTTTTCAGATATATATCTCTTGACAATTCTCCTTGACATCTCTATGGAGACCTCCTCACGAGTCATCTGGCTTGAAAGTTCCCTGATATCACTTGCTATCCCCTTGATGTCAAGGAGTTCCTCAACTCTTTCGGCCATGTCCGCCGCCAGAGGTATCTCAACATAATCCTTTACGTCATAACCCTTTTTTCTGCACTCGGTTGCTATTGAATAACATTCCTCAACCTTTGCCTTCATTTTTGCTATGTATTCATCATAGGCTATTGACGTTCAGATCATCTCTCAGTTTTCAACAGTGCTTCTTTCTGCATTTCCTTATATTCAAGGGCTTTCTTAACTAAATGCAGGTGAAGTTTTGAGGGATTCAAGGGCCTTGATTTAAACTCACTGTGATATTGTGAAGCTATGAAATTGTCCCTGTCAGGCAATTCCGCAATCTCCATCCTTGTTCCCTCATTATCAACGCCTGAAAATACCATTCCGGCTTTTTCAAGCCTATCTTTGTACAATGGATTGACTTCATATCTGTGCCGGTGCCGTTCGAATATTTCTGGCGATTTATAAAGCCCCATGGCAAGAGTATTGTCAAATATTCTTACCCGCTTGGAACCAAGTCGCATAGTCCCTCCAAGATCTTTTACTGCTTTCTGTTCCGGAAGGATATCTATAACAGGGTCAGGAGTGGACGAATCAAATTCCGAACTGTTCGCTTTTTTTAATCCAAGGACATTCCTTGCATATTCAATGACAGAGATTTGGAATCCCAAGCATATGCCAAGAAATGGAATCTTTTCTTCCCTTGATTTTTTTGTGGCAATGATCTTCCCTTCCACTCCCCTGTATCCAAATCCTCCGGGGATCAATATCCCCTGGACTCCCTCAAGGGGGGAAGGATCCACAGATAATGAATCAGAATCAATCCATCTCAGTTTAGTATTAATTCCTGTTTCCCCTGCGACGTGAGTGAAGGCTTCCTTGTGGCTAAAATAAGCATCATGAAGTTCCGTGTATTTGCCGACAACAGCTATTGTGACTTCAGCTCGGGGATTCATTATGTTTTTCCTGTATTCTCCCCATATGTCTGTAAACGGCCCGGATTCGATGCCCAGGCTCTTCTTGATAATCCTCACTACTCCCTGCTTTTCCATTATTTCTGGGATCAGGTAAACGTTTGATACATCGTGGACACTTATAACGGATTCTTCAGGCACATCGGTGAAAAGGGCAATCCTTCTTCTGCTCTCTGCGTCCAGTTTTCTTGGCGATCTCCCAAGAATGATGTCGGGCTGTATTCCAATTTCCCTGAGAGTCTTAACACTATGCTGAGTGGGTTTGGTCTTCAGTTCCTCATTCGATCCCACAGAGGGTATGAGAGTCACGTGCCCAACAAGCACCTTTCCAAACTCTTCCCTCCTTAACTGTCTCACTGCTTCAAGGAAGGGCATGGACTCAATATCTCCAACTGTTCCACCAACTTCAATAACCACAACATCAAGATCATCAGAAGCTGCAACCTTCTTTATTCTTCTCTTTATTTCATTGGTAATATGTGGGATTATCTGTACAGTATTTCCAAGGTATTCCCCTCTTCTCTCCCTTTCAATTACCTCCTTGTAAATTTTACCTGTTGTGAGGTTATTATCGCCAGTCAGGCTCTTGTCAAGATATCTTTCGTAATTGCCAAGATCCAGGTCCACTTCACTTCCATCATCCAGGACGAAAACCTCCCCGTGTTGGTATGGATTCATGGTCCCGGCATCATAATTGAGGTATGGATCAATTTTTAAAGCGGTCACCTTAAGACCACTGTTCTTGAGTAAATAACAGATGCTTGAGGCTATTGTGCCCTTTCCGATTCCTGAAAGGACACCGCCAGTAATGATTACATATCGCATTGAGGATTAACGAATGAAAAAATATTAACCTTGGCAATTGAGTTTGCAAATATAACTTACACATTTGCAAAACGACGAAGAATTGTGCCGCAATACGGTGAATGCTCATCACTCAAATCAAATATTTTTATACTTATTGAGGTTCTTTATTCTTCTTTCTATCGGTTTAATAGAATTCTTAGTCCATTGCTCACCGTAATCACTGGATTTGATGTGGCTTGCAATTTTGTTTAACGTGGAAAGTAACGCTTCTTTGTCCATCGAGTAACGAAGTGCAAACGATCCTGCACCTTTTAGTTCTTTTTTAATCTTGTAGATTAGAATGAGAAGGGCTAAGACAGAAATTATAATAAGGACAAGTGGGACCAGATACAATATGCCGATAATATTCAGGTCTATCAAAACCACACAAGACACTAATGCTGAAAGGATTGCCAAAATAGAAAGCTTGGGCATAAATGACCTTATTTTACTGTTTTTTAATTTACTTTTCAATTGATAATCAGCCAATCCGTTCAAAACTAATAACTTGAATTCTTCCTCATCTAGACGTTTTAGCAGGTTGGTATCCACGTAAATTACTGGATAAAATTCTGGGACACTTCCGCCGGTAACTACAAAGGATGGGGGAAATTTTCCGTTATTTTCAAATGTATTTATCGTTAACCCATTTTCTGCAACATCAATGAAAATTTTAGAATATTTCTTCGATAATTCCCAATTAATCACAGAAATTAGGCTTCTATAATCTCTCCTCCTTAACCATTCTTTCATCCTTTTATCCAGCCAGGCTGGAGTTTGGAATTCTCCATTATTTTTCACATTAACAAAGGTATAACTTACAAGCACCGAGAATGGTATTATTTGGATAAATTCCAACAAACTCAATTCAAAACTTGATAATTTTGGACAGGCATAATTCAACATAATGGTTGTTGAAGCTAAGTAGATGATATCACCCAAGATAAGAGATAACAGCTTAAATTTGTGTGATTTCATATTGAGTGGAGTCAATATTTGGCTATCACTTATATGATTTTCTCATAATTTGATTTTGAATCCAACGAGCCTGATATATAAATAACGAAATCGTTCCAGTGTCTTTTCAATTTCCGAATTCCTTAACAACTTGAGGGAAAATCAATAATGAAAAACTCTCAGCGGAAAACGGCAAAAATAGCTCACTCTACTAAACACAATGAGGATGAAAGAGGGTAGGCAGGAATGTGCTGTTCCCTGAGGAAGCTGCAGAGCTGAGTTCTTTTCTTGATAAACGCAACCTTAATCCATTGCATGATTCATTCCTAACTGTATTTTCTTCCTATTCTGTCTTTCTCCCGTCTCTTGATCATGTAATAAATGCCCAGCATGCCAATCCCAATAATCAGGAGCGTAAAACCTGTAATAGTGGAAATTTCCTCATACAGAGGCATATTTCCAAAATAAATATCAAGGGTAAGATTTGAGTTGGTGTTGCTCGTTACAAAAAGGGTCCAATTTCCAGATTGGCTTGCGATCAAAGAGCTGGATACGCTTGATCCCGTGAAGTTGAGAGAGTTGAATTTCTGATTATGAGGACCAATGAGGTAGCTTGAAACTGAATAGTTTGTACCGTTTACGACCTTTATAGAATATTGAATGGTATTCCCTTCGCTTACAAAATATTTGTAAGATACCGTTGTCCCTGCCTGCTGAAAATTAACATCGTTGTGGCTGGAAACGCTCCCATATACGGCGAGTATGGATACTGAAAAAAGCACAACTGACACTATTATGAATATTGCGCCGAGTTTCCAGTATTTTTCACGTCCAATAAAGCCAATAAATCTCATCGAATATACATACTAGAAATAATATTCCTTGATATAATATTATAGCCAAGAAAAGAACCGGATCAACCCGGAAAACTGAATTTGATAAATTTCTTGAGGGATATTGGTTTAGAAATCCCTGTTTCTGCTCGGTCTGCTGTTTCTTGGATACCTGAATCTTCCGTCTCCCTGCCTTTGGGAGCCTCCACGCTGGTTGCCAGACCTGTTTCCGTGGAAATTCTGGGGCCTTCCTCCGTTGCTTCTCCCCCCATTGCTTCTTCCTCCTCTTCCGTATGAAAAGCTCAGCTTCATTTCAAAAAATGGTTCCTGGTCAAGTTCAATTCTGCTCATTCTTATCCTGAGCTTTTTCTCGATGTCTTTAATGGAGCCAAATTCCTCGCTGCTAATTATTGTAAGAGCGGTTCCGCTCTTTCCCATTCTTGCAGATCTTCCAACTCTGTGGACGTATATTTCAGGTTCTGAAGGGGCGTCGAAATTTATTATATCAGAAATGTCATCTATATCGAGACCTCTTGCAGCAACGTTTGTAGCAACAAGAAATTGAGCTCCACTCCTGAATTCCATCAGGGATTTTTCCCTCTGGGCCTGGGTCAGATCCCCATGAATTACAACCGCTTCATATCCCTGTGATACAAGCATATTGTATAGGGCATCCGTACCTCTTTTCGTTTCTGAAAATATTATGCACTTTCCCGGCTGATATTCCTTAAGGTAGGCAAGCAACGCGGGTACCTTAGATGCTCCATTAGAAAATGTATACATATGGAATATTGTATCCACGGTTACCTCTTTCTCCTGCCCTATCTTGAGAAATTCAGGTTTTTTCATGAATCTCTTGGTAAGGCTCACGATTTTCTCAGAAACAGTTGCCGAGAATAACATAGACTGTTTTTTCTCTGGGACTTTTGATATGATAAATTCAATATCCTCAATGAAACCAAGATCAAGCATTATATCCGCTTCATCCAGTACCAGATACTTAATTTTTGAGAGATTTATTTCACCTCTCTCCATCAAGTCAATCAATCTTCCGGGGGTTCCAATTACCATCCCTGTTCCTTTCCTCAGATTCCTTATCTGAGTTTCTATACTTGCACCACCATAAACAACCACGGGTCTTGTATTAAGATGGCTGGACATTTTTTCAGCCACTTTTAATACCTGTATTGCGAGTTCTCTCGTCGGAACCACTATAATTGATTGGATTCCCTTCTCGTTTGAAGCATTTTGTAGAATTGGAATTAAAAATGCTCCAGTTTTTCCCGTACCTGTCTTAGATCTGACAATCAAATCCTTGCCATCAAGGGCTAAGGGTATTGCCTTTTCTTGAACCTCTGTAGGCTCTATGAAATTCATTTCACTGAGTGCGTCCAGAAGTTCGCTTCTTATATTGAACGCATCGAATTTTGTCATTTAAACACTCTTTTCGTTAAAACACAGAATAATCTTAGATTCTCCTTGTAGTTTTCCTACCCCTTAATCGAGTATTTATATTTAAGTTATCGTAAGATGTCCGACAACAAAAGCCTAATTCCCAAATAATGCGCTCTAAATAGCTTCCACTGATAATTCACCGGAATCGGACTCAATTATTTCTTCCAGTCTTGTGGCAGCCTTTATAATCGCTATTTCCTGAGAACCAATTTTACCTGTATTCCCTAACCTTACCTTCTTCAAATCCGCCCCTTTTGCCTTCAAGGCACTTTTCAGCGTCCTAATCTTATGGATAGCCTCTATTGCGGTGTCAAATGACGTTTCCCGAGATGGCATCTCTCCCTCCGGCCATTGCTTATCATGCACGCTTTCTGAGAATCCCAGAATCTCATGGCATTCTTCCGTGATAAAGGGGAGGAATGGTGCATACATTCTCAATATGGAATCCATAACTTTCATTGACACTACGGCAGTCTCATAAAGTTCATTCTTGTTGAAGCTACCTGAATTCATTATGCCTTTGCATATCTCAAGGAAGTCATCGCAAAAAATTTCCCAGAAAAATTTGTCGAGTTCAAGCCTTGCCTTTGCCAGTTCAAATGCCTCCATGAGGGGAGTTACTGCGGAAATTGTACCTGAAAACTTCTGCAGTATCCATAAATTATGCATTGAATTTATGTCGGTTAAACTATTAATATTTCTATCCTCGCTGAATGATGCAACAAGTTTAGAGGCGTTAAATAGCTTAATCACCGTTCTCCTCCCTCTTGTAAGCTCCTGTTCACGAAGCCTTGCATCCTCTCCCATGGAATATGCCGACGCCCAAAACCTCATGGAATCTGCTCCATATTTTTCTATTATTTCTTCAGGGTACGAGGTATTTCCCTTACTTTTGCTCATCTTGGCACCCTGCGCATCCATCACATTTCCTGAGATGAAAATGTGTTCCCACGGAATCGTTTTCCGGTGAAGGTAGGATCGGAGAATTGTCGTGAAAGCCCATGTTGAGATGATATCATGCCCCTGAAACCTTGCGGTCATGATGTTGAATTTAGATTCCATTCCCGCCTTTTGAAGGTAAAGAAATGGTGATAAGGAAGAGGTAGCCCAGGTATCCATGACATCCTTGTCCGCTGAAACAGCAGATGATCCGCACTTTGGGCACTTGGGGACATTTTCAGCAGGATCTATTGGCAGCTTATCATCATCCGGGAAAAATGTTTCACCACAGGATTCACAATAATAAGCAGGAATCGGTATGCCATATGGCCTTTGCCTTGAGATGCACCAATCCCACTTCAGTCCCTTAACCCAGTTGTCATACCTGGTCTTCATAAATTCTGGATGCCATACAATCTTCGATCCCTGGGCAAGAAGTTCATCCTTCAAGTTCATGCAGGCAATAAACCATTGTTTGCTTATTCCCAGTTCCAAGGGAGTGCCACATCGCTCATGCGTATTCACAGAATGCTCAATCTTTTTTCTTTCCCTTATGAACTGTCCTTTTTCCAGAAGTTCTATGATTAAGGCTCTTGCCTCCTGGATGCTCTTGTTCGAGAGATGCTTTCCATCGTTTACCCTGCCTTTTTCATCTATGATGATTCTCTTTTCCAGATTGTTCTTCTTCCAAATTTCATAATCGTTTTGATCTCCAAATGTGCAGATCATCTCTGCACCAGTTCCCTTGTCCGGCTCTACTGATTCATCAACAATCAGTTTTACTTTGTTTCCATACAAAGGGACAGAAAATTCTTTTCCGACAAGGTTTGAAAACCTTTCATCTGCAGGATTCACGCACAAAGCCACACACGCGCCAAGGAGTTCTGGCCTCGTTGTTGCTATCCTTACTTCCTCCTTTGAACTGCCCATAAAATCAAGGAAAAAATATTCAGACTTGAGCATTTCATCTTTCATCTCAATCTGTGAAATTGCCGTTTTACATGTAGGGCACCTGATAGTAAGAGATTCCGATCTATATGCTCTCCCATCCCTTGCAAGTTCAAGAAACATTTTTTGCGAGATTTTCCATGATTCCTGGGAGTAAGTTGTAAGATAATTATTGAAATCAGAGCTCAGGCCGAATCTTTCATAAACCTCAAACATCCTTTTTATGGTCTCCTCAGATACTTCCTTACAGATCTGGATAACCTCTTTCTTCTCCTTGTTTGATACCTTGAAACCTCTTTCCTTCTCTGCATATCTTTCGGTTGCAAGTCCATTGTTATCAAAACCCCACGGATAAAGAACAAAATCTCCCTTCATCCGCCTGTATCTTGCTATCATGTCCTGGACCGGGTATGAAAATGCGTGGCCGATGTGCGGAATACCCGATACCGTCGGCGGCGGAGTATCGATAAGAAAAGCGTTGCCGCCTTTATATTCCTGCTTTCCCCTATTTTTCCACCTGTTTAACCATTTTAATTCCATGGCTTTTAGATCAAGATCCATTTCACATCGATTTAATGTGTTCTAAAAAGCTTTTCTATGGAAGTAAATTATTCTTGCTCTTGATTCTTCATTAACATAATTTATTGATATGTTGAAACTTCTGTTTCTTAAAATATTGGATAGATTCGAAATGAGATCAAGAAATATATTCTATGAGCGAATTTCAAATGAGAAATGCAGAATCTCACTAAAATTAAAAAACTCTTGATTGCCAGCAAAACAGATCCGTCCGGTTTCTCTATTTATGAACACTTGAAAAGCACGTACCCGTGGAAGAGCATCGACGATGTCCTGATCCACGGCAACATTGCATTGCATTTGCAGGACGAACCTTTACTTTTTCGGGATTTCCCGGAAAGTGAATTTGAAAATAGATTTATAGTAGAGAATATTATATTTTTGTCAAGGCATTCATCTGCCAGGGACATAAGCTCAATAACTGTCCATCCAATGGGCAACTTTTCTACTGCTGATCTTGGCGGTGCTGTTGGAAAGTTTTCAATAACATCACCGGAGCTTATGAGCAACTCATTGAGAATTATCAAAGAGAATTATCATGGAAGTAAATTCCTGGTCACCCTGGAGGCGACTCACCATGGGCCTATAAGCAATATTCCTTCTTTTTTTGCGGAAATTGGCACGACGCCAGAAGATTGGAGTGATAAGGCTGCCCTGGAAGCGTTGTCACATGCAGTAATGGAGAGCAACGCTAACGATTATCCAAATTACATTGGCGTCGGGGGAGGTCATTATTCACCAAAAATAACTTCGTATATATTGGAAAATAAGGTAAACATCGGACATATAATCTCAAAGCACAGGCACAATGAACTGACAATGAAGATTCTGGTAGATGCAGCAATGAAAACGCCAAAGTTGCGGGGATTCATCATAGATAAAAAAGGTTCCAAAGCAACCGCATTGAATCTTGTTAAAGAACTATCGAAAAATAAAGGGTATGAGAACATCATATTATAGCCACTTAATTATATACATAATATTATACTTATTTATCTTGAAAAAAGAGTATACTAAATAGTGCTTAAAAATACGGAAAAATGATATGGATTAATTTTCGTTTTAATCCTTTGGTGACAAAATTTATTTAGAAAAGAGAAGCCTCCGCCGGAATCAGATCTTCTTTTTGATCCTGACGTTAAGTTATCATACCCATTAGTGGTAATATTTGAATAATTATATATATAATTAAATATGTTCAAAAATTTATAATATAAAGAGAAATTTTATTTCTTACGAGTTTCACAATGCCGCAAAAAATTATTAAAAGTAATAAATATTAATAATATTTAAGTACCATCGATTGCTTAGGTATCTAGTAACACTTGGTGAATAACTTAATGGAGCAGGTTTTAGAAGAAGAAAAACCTCCGGGTATGACTCCCTTTTTTAGGGCTAGGAACATTGAAAATCATCTTGGCATGAAAAAGGTTTTTTTTAAATTTGAGGGAGCGAGTGTAACCGGAACACAGAAGGACAGGATATCGAGATTGCACATCAGAAGGGCGAAGGAACAGGGTTTTGATACTGTTGCCGTGGCGACTTGTGGAAATTATGGCGCATCGGTGTCGTATTATGCTGCACTTGAAGGCGTGAAATCAGTAATTGCCACACCATCGTATTATTCTGGAACAAGGAATCAAGAAATATATGAAAACGGTGCCAATATCCTTGAACTGAATCTCAAATACGAGGAACTTCTGGACTATATGAAGGACAAAGCCCGCGATGAAAACTGGTATGATTGCAGCCCTGGCTCAACCAATACAGGTCTGGATATTCTTGGATATGAGAACATAGCTTTTGAAATATTCAATCAACTGGGACATTGCCCATCTTACCTGGCTGTTCCAGTGGGAAACGGTACAACCATATCAGGAATTTACTCCGGTTTCAGGAAGCTGTACAGGAAAGGAATGACTTCATCCGTTCCAAAGCTGATTGCATCAAGCACTTCCCTTGGAAACCCTGTAATTTATTCATGGCGGCGAGGATTGCATAGAATACAGAACCTTGATCCTGTGTCGATAACGGAGACTCACGTAAATGAGCCACTGGTTTCCTACAGACCAACAGACGGGCAGAAGGCTTTGAATGCAATTATTGAGTCCCACGGTGTTGCGCAGGCCGTAACAGACGAAGATATGATTAAGTTCTCAGGAATGATAGAGAAACTTGAGTATATACAGGTAATGCCTGCTTCCTCCTCAGCAATGGCTGCTGCAAGCCACATATTATCAAGAAAGAACCAGGACAACGATGTCGTAGTAGTTCTCACCGGAAGAGGAGATCTTTGGACAACGCGGTAGTTTTATGTGAAAACTTTCTTGGAACGACCTATGGAAAGACTGCAAACGGATTGGTCAGATATACCACCAGATTTAATATAAAAGCCGTTCTGGATTCCACCAAGGTTGGAATGGATATAACGAGCCTTATCCCGAAAGCAAGAGAGTCAATTACAATCGTGGGTTCTATCGCTGAAGCAAGAGCTCTGGGTTGTGACACTGCAATAGTGGGGGTCGCAACAGATGGCGGTTTCCTTCCTGAGAACTTCAGGCCACTAATTAAGGAGGCCATTGGGTATGGATGGAAGGTTGTGAGTGGCCTCCATGAATTCATTTCAGATGACCCCGAATTTTCAACACTTGCAAAACAACACAACTCAGAAATAATTGATGTCAGGAAAATGTTCATGAATTTAGATCGGTTCTTTACCGGAAAGATATTTGATGTCAAGTCTTTTAAAATAGCAGTTCTGGGCACTGATAGCGCTATAGGTAAAAGAACGACTGCTGTTTTTCTTAACCGGGAAATGAATTTAAGGAACAGAAAATCAATCATGATCGGAACAGGGCAGACCGCCTGGATGCAGGGTTTTGAATACACAGCCGTCATAGATTCCATGATAAATGATTTCGTCGCGGGGGGGATAGAATATGAGGTAGTCCAGGCATGGCAAAATGAAAAGCCTGAATTCATGTTCATTGAAGGCCAGGGATCCGTTCTTCACCCAGCATATCCTGGAAGCTTTGAAATTATAGGAGCAGCCAAACCTGATGCAATAATCCTCCAGCATGCCCCAGGCAGAAAAGATTATGATGGATTCGATGGAATAAGGATTCCACCAATTGAAAAGTATGTGCGGGTCCTTGAACTTCTTTCGGATAAAAAGGTAATCGCCATATCCTTGAACAGGGAAGGAATAAAGGAATCTGACATACCAGAGGCAATCCATAAAATTTCAAAAGAAACGGGAATTTTTTCATTTGATCCTTTGGGCGAGCTATCGGAAATTTCAAGATTAATTGAAGAAGCTTCAAATCGTTAAATATCCGTTTTGGCTAAACGTGTATATTTGAATTAATAATTAAACAGGAGGAGAGTGATTGTCGTATTCAGAGAGGGTAAGGTGCTTTGACAGCATAACAATAAGGCCGGAGAAATTAACGGAAAATGGCTCAAAGGGCTCAATAGATGTGAAAGGGCGTTCGCCGTTCAATTTTCAGGAGATCTTTTCCTACAGCGAAAAAATAAAAACCGATGCAAATTTAGCCGGCCTTGCAATGGCTGCATCTGCCATCAACTTTTCCTTCTTTTCAAGGGAGATGGTTTTGGATTTTCCCGTTACACCTGAGGACCTGAAATTCATTAAGGAAATGGTCAGAATCAATAATATAGAAGTGTTTATTAACAAAATATGCCGCAGGAGATATGAATTTTTTAAAAGACATGTTATACCATCCAATGATGAACTAAATCTAGCCAACGCGATCGGTGAAACCTCAATAACTGCAAATAATATCATAGAAAATGGCTCAGAAATAAAGGCTGGAAGAGGAGGTTCAATGATTCTGTCATCGGGGGGAAAGGAAAGCCTTCTATCAATGGGGATCATGAAGAAAATTGGGGAAGATGTCCATCCTTTCTTTTTCAATGAGTCTGGATCTCATTGGCTCCCTGCAAAGACCTCCTATGAATATTTCAGGAATTCCGGGTATAACCCATTGAAAGTATGGTCAAACACCGACAGGTTCTACAAAAAAGCATTGAGGAACATGGATATATTAGATAAAAGGCAGATAGAGAGAAAGACCGATACGTATCCAATACAGCTCTTCATCTTCCCCGTTTATCTTTTATCTTCGCTTCCATTTGTAATAAAACGGGACGTATCCAATATAATAATGGGAAACGAATTTGATGACCCCCTTGCAATGGAGCTATTCAATGGAATAAACCACTTCTATGGTGTTTATGACCAGACATGGGATTTTGCTACTGCCTTCAATGAATTCCTTCATAATAAAAATATAAATTCAAGCCTCTGGTCAATAGTATATCCTGTGTTCGGTTCTATGATTGAAAAGATATTGATTAAGGAATTTCCTGAACTTTTCAGCCTTCAAAGATCGTGCCACTCATGTAGAAGTGTGAAGGGCAGGATCGTTCCGTGCGGGAAGTGCACTAAATGCCTGGGAGTAAGGATGTTCATTGAAAATGCAGGAGGAGACCCTTCAAAGATATACTATGAAAATGGTGGAGGCCAATTAATGACGGAGGTTGAGAAAGCAAAAATGAGGTTGGATCCAGATGAACTTCATTACCTGAAACAATATCTCGTTCATTCAAACAGGGTTAGTGATCACGTCGAGGGCATACACAAAATGCCGGGAGAGAGCATGGAGTTCAGCAGAACGCCGGAAGGCTTGAGAAATGCTTTCAAAGAATTTTTTGGAAAGTGGACCAATGGAACCTGGGAATTGGTTGAGGGCAAATGGCGTCTAATTAGATGAATCTATAGACGGTTTTGAACCTTTTGCAGATATCCAAAAAAACGCTTGATGTTTATACTAATAGTGCAGAAGTCACTGATCTTCTGGACTATACTATAAACCTTTCTTTGGGAAGAGGAGTCAAGCAAGCAAATATTTATCCAATGTGGGATTTTAGCAACAACAAGGGCAATTATGAATAAGAAAGAACCTTCAAGACTCAATGATGTCTTGCCCCTGATAAGATTGCATATGCGATCCGATATTTCCGGAGTTATTTCAGAGAAAGAGAAGGAATTCCTTGCAATGAAAGAATCCTCCCCAGAACACCTTTATGCAGAGCTTTGTTTTTGTATCCTTGCAGCAAACACATCTGCGGAGCTGGGAATAAGAACACAGGAGGCGGTTGGCAGCAAAAACTTTCTGTCAATGGAGCAGGAATCGCTCCGTATGCTGCTTAAGGATGTCCACTATCGATTCTACAATGTGAGAAGCAGATTCATATGCGATAATAGATGGATTGCGGAGGAATTACCCGTTCTCTTGAAATCTAGGGATACATGGGAACTAAGGGAATATCTGGTGGATAACCTTATGGGGATAGGTTACAAGGAGGCTTCACATTTTTTGAGGAATGTTGGCGTATTCGATTTTGCAATCCTTGATAAGCACATACTGAGGATGCTATCGGATGATAAGGAGCCAAAAAAAATAACATCCCCTTCAAAATATTATGAAGAGGAAAGAT